>DATBCM010000311.1:0-2420 GCA_036270455.1 Gemmatimonadales bacterium
CACGAGGATCCCGTGAAGAAGGGGTTGCTCTTCGCGGGCACCGAGCGGTCGGTCTATGTCTCGTTCGATGACGGCGATCACTGGCAGTCCCTGCGCCTCGATCTGCCGGCGACGGCGGTCCGGGACCTGACCATTCACGAAAACGATCTGGTGGTGGCGACGCACGGCCGGGGGTTCTGGATTCTGGATGACATGGCGCGGCTGCGGGAGTTCACGCCGCCTCTCTCATCGTCGACCCATCTGTTCCGTCCGGCCGCTGCGTACCGCGTTCGCTGGAACAACAACACCGACACGCCCATTCCCCCCGACGAACCCGCGGGGGAGAATCCGCCCGACGGGGCGATCATCGAATACCATCTTGGTGCGTCGTCCGCGAGTCCGGTGTCGCTCGAAATTCGCGACTCGGCCGGGGTCTTGGTGCGCCGCCTCGCCAGCGATGACTCGGTGCCGCCGATCGACTCCAGCGTGAACATCCCGTTCTACTGGATCCGGCCCGCACTGACGCTTGGCAGTGGCGCCGGAGTGCATCGGTTCGTATGGGACCTCCACGGCGCGCCACTGGCCGTGCTCGATCACGGCTACCCCATTTCGGCCGTCTTTCGCGATACCCCGCTCGAGCCCCGGGGACCGCTGGTCCGTCCCGGCCGCTACACCGTGACGCTGAAGACCGGCTCTGAGACGGCAACCGGGCCACTCCTGGTCAAAATGGATCCGCGCCTGCTGGCCACCGCCACGACGCTCAATCGCCAGTACGCGCTGGCGACGGCGCTCGCCGGGGATATGAAGCGCGACCACGACGCACTCGCCCAGGTTCGCGGCCTCCGCCGTCAGCTCGCCGCCCTGCGCGCCAACCCGGCCGCCGATTCGCTGAAGGCCGCCCTCGATTCCGTGGATGCGCACGTGGCGGGGTTCGAGTCCGGCAAGAAGGGGTTGGCCGGGCTCAACGGCGATCTCGCCCAGGTCTACGGGGTCATCGAGGGGGCGGACGTGGCGCCCACCAGTCAGGCAGAGCAGGCGGTGCTCGATCTCAAGGCCGACCTGGAATTGACACTGAAGATGACGAAGTCATTTACCGAGACACTGGTGCCCGCTTTGAACCGGCGACTCAAGGCCGCCAATCTCCCGACGGTTCTTGTGGGTGCCCGGGGGACGGTAGAGAGGCGGATCGGGAATGGCGAAGCCGACGACGAACCGTAGGCAGCAGTGACTTAGCGACTTAGCGACTGCTCCTCGGCTACTTGCGGGGCCTCCTATTATGGGTCGCCATGACGAACCCCAATTCCGCCTACTGGGCGACGAATCTTTACCCGAGTCCCCGCCTGCGCCCGAAAACCGACTCACCTATTCGGGATTTGCCCCAGCGCGCCTCCGGCCGCTTCAAGCGGGCGCGCGAAGGCATCCGGGCCCTGAAGCATGTGACCGAACAGGTGGTCTTCCTCGGCACCACGTGGAAGTGGGTGTGGATGTACGAGGTCGGCGGCCGCAAGCTCGGCTATCTCCACCCGATGCGCTCCGGCGTCAGCGGCACGTTCGTCCTGAGCCCGGCCGAAGAGGCGGAGCTCGGGCAGGGGGACGGCATGCCCCGCGCCGTCCGCCAGGCAGTGAAAGACGGGACCCTCGACTCGGGAATCCGGTGGTGCTGGATGGAGTTCGACGACCTCGAGCGGGTCGACGCCTTCGTCGAAGTGATCCGTTTCAAGCATCACCTGTTAGCCCGGCCGGAGTGAGGGCCCCACCGCTTGTGTCTGGTTCCCGATAGGCGCTACATTCCTCGCGCCCACAAGCCGTAGCCGTGTGATTCAGCCAGGCGTCTAGGCGCTCCGGCGCCAAGTACTTCTTCGCCATCGAGGCCCACGCATTGATGACGATGCACGGAGGGAGTAGGGCCGCGCTCGCGTTGGTCCTGCTCATCGGCGCCGGTCAGGCGCTCGCCGCACAAGCGGCGCCCAGATACCTTGCCCCCGTCGTGACGGATACGGCCCGACTCAAGGGCCCCCGCCAACCCATCTTTTTCCGCCACGACATCCACGCCGGTCAAGACCAGATCCCCTGCATGTATTGCCACTACACGGCGAAGGTCTCCACCGAGCCGGGGATTCCGTCGCTGCAGACCTGCATGGGGTGCCATCAGCTCGTCGGCGGCTCGACGCCGTCGCATCAGGCCGAGATCGCGAAGCTGCGAAAGGCCTGGAGCGACAAGCAGCCGCCCGAGTGGATCCGCGTGCACACCCTGCCCGGGTTCGTGCACTTCCCGCATATGCGCCACATCAAGGCTCTCGGGGATAACGCCTGCGCCACCTGTCACGGTGACATCGCGCACACGACCCAGGTCGCGCAGGTGCAGACGCTCCGGATGGGCTGGTGCATCCGTTGTCACGTGGAGAAGAAGGTGACGCGGGACTGAACGAACCCGGGCAGGG
>DATBCM010000312.1:0-6460 GCA_036270455.1 Gemmatimonadales bacterium
TGCTGGTGGCCATCGCCCTCTGCCTGCTGGGGCCACGAGCGGACGCTCAGGGCCCGAGCCCCGAGGCCCTGTACCGGGCCGGCGCGGTGCGCGCCGCCGCGGACGCCTTCGCGGCGCGGGTCGCGCGTCACCCTGATGACCCCGCGGCCTGGTACGATCTGGGCGCGGCGAGCTACCGCGGAGGCGCCGATGGGCGGGCGGCCGCGGCGTGGGCCAAAGCGGCGCGCCTGGCACCGCGGGACGGGACCGTTCGCCACGCCCGCGGCCTGCTGGCGCCGCCCGACCTCGCGACCGAGGACCTGCTCGCCGTCGGTCCACTCACTCGCTGGGAATGGGCGCTCCTCGCCGGGGTGTGCTGGGTGGTCTGGTGGGGCACGGTGCTCATCGGCCGGCGCCGGTTATCGTTGTGGATCGGTATCGCAGGGCTCGTGATCGTGGCCTCCGGCTCCTACGAGTGGTGGCGGCTCGGCCGCCCCGTAGCGGTGGTCGTGGAAGGGCCCGCTCCGGTCCGCAGCGCTCCGTTCGGTGGAGCGAGTGCGGCCTCGTCCCTCCAGGCGGGGGCGGCAGGCCTGGTGGTGCAGACCTATGGCGGTTGGGTGGAAGTCTCGCGCCCCGACGGGGTGCGGGGATGGATTCTCCAGTCGGAGGTGATGCGGTTGTGAGCGGTCGGATTGCCGTCCTCCCGGACCGTGTGGCGGATCAGATTGCGGCGGGCGAAGTGGTGGAGCGTCCGGCGTCGGTGGTGAAAGAGCTGGTCGAAAACGCCCTGGATGCCGGCGCCCGTGCGGTGCGCGTGGAAATCGAGGACGGGGGCCGGACGCTCATCCGCATCTCGGACGACGGGCACGGCATGGGACGTGCCGATGCCAAGCTCGCCCTCTCCCGCCATGCCACCAGCAAGATTCGCGACGCCGCGGATCTGATCGGGGTCGCCACGTTCGGGTTCCGGGGCGAGGCGCTGCCCGCCATCGCGTCCGTCTCGCGCTTCGAAATCGAGACGGTCGAGGCGGACGACGGGGGATCGGGGACGCGCCTGTCGGTGGTGGGCGGAAAGCTGGAGGATGAAGAAGACGTCGCGCGCCGGCCCGGGACGACGGTCACGGCGCGTGGCTTGTTCTTCAATACCCCGGCGCGCCGGAAGTTCTTGCGGGCCCCCGCGGCAGAGTCCCGCGCCGTGAGCGAGGCGGTCACCTTGCTCGCGCTCGCGCGCCCCGACGTGGCGTTCTCCCTCTCGAGTGACGGTCGGCCGCTCGTTGACGTCCCGCAGGCCACGAGACCCATCGACCGCATCCACGCGCTCTGGGGACGAGCGCTGGCCGACTCGCTCCTGCCGGTGGCGCATCGCCAGGGCGCGGTCGAGGTCACGGGATTCGCGCAGCGCCCCTCGCAGGCGAAGCCCGCAGGCCGGAAGGCCCATGTCTTTCTGCGCGGCCGCCCCATCAAGGATCCGTTTCTGATCCGCGCCGCGGAGGCGGGCTATCGGTCCACCATCCATCCCGGGGACCGCCCGACGATTCTGCTGTTCCTCGACCTTCCCGGCGACGCGGTCGACGTCAACGTGCATCCCGCCAAGCTCGAGGTCCGGTTCCGGGACCGGTTCTGCCTCGAGAAGATCGTGGAGGAGGCGGTCCGCGAAGCGCTCTCGCCTCTCGAGGCCGCCGCTCCGCTGGGGTCAGGTCCGGCCGGCACCGCGTGGGGGGGGCTGGACGAGGACATCCCCGAGGGCCAGGCCATCACGCTGTTCCCGGCCGAAGTGCTCTCGCCGGAAGCGCGGCGCCCGGTGCCGGCTCTCCTGCAGGTCTTCGACACCTACATCCTCTTCCAGACCGATCACGCGGTCGCGATCGTCGATCAGCACTCCGCACATGAGCGCGTGCTCTACGAGACGGTGATGCGGCAGCTCACGGGGGACGGCATGCCCGCGCAGCGGCTGCTGCTGCCGCTCACGTTCGACCTGACGGCGGGAGAGTTGGATGCGGTGGAGCAGCACCGGGAGCTGCTGGCCCGCGTGGGATTCGAGGTGGAGATGTTCTCCGGCCGCACGCTGGTGGCGCACACCGCGCCCAACCCGCACCCGCGCTTTGAAGCCCAGAAGTGCCTGCAGGAGCTCATCGCCGACCTGGCCGGAGGGCGCTTCGGCGGCTGGCAAAACCGGCTCGAGCGCTTCGCGGCCACCTTCGCGTGCCGGGCCGCCATCAAGGCGGGGCACCGGCTCGACCCGGAGGAGATGCGCGAGCTGATCTATCGCCTGCTCACCGCCACGCTGCCGGCGCATGACGTCCATGGACGCCCGACCATCGTGCAGCTGCCGGCGGACGAGGTGGAGCGGCGCTTTGGCCGGAGCTGAACCCGCCCGAACGATGGTGGTCGTCGGGCCGACGGCGGCGGGGAAGACCGCCCTCGCCGAAGCCCTCGCCGCGCTCCTGCCGCTCACCGTCATCTCCGCCGATGCCCGTCAGGTGTACCGGGAGCTCGACATCGGCACGGCCAAGCCGGACGCGGAGCTGCGACGTCGCGTCCCGCACCTGGGGCTCGACCTCATCGCCGTCGGCGATCGCTACAGCGCGGGCCGGTTCGCGGCCGAAGCGGCGGGGTGGATCGCCGGCGTGCGCGGCTCAAGCCGGGCGCCCGTGGTGGTCGGAGGAACCGGGTTCTACATCCGGGCGTTGGGAGATGGGCTGTTCCAGGAGCCCGATCTCGACCCGGAGGCGCGTGAGGCGTTGCGGGACTGGACTGACGGGCTGGATACCGGCGCGCTGGTCCGGTGGGCGGGGCGGCTCGATCCGCGGTTCGCCGGCGGGGGCCGCCAGCGGGCGGCCCGGGCCATCGAGGTTGCGTTGCTTACCGGGCATCCGCTGTCGCACTGGCAGGAGGTGGCGCGCCAGACGGGCGCCATTCGGCCATGGTACATTCAACTCACTCTGCCGCGCGACGTACTGCACCGCCGGATCGCCGAGCGGGTGGACCGGATGCTGAAGCAGGGGCTGGTCGAGGAAGTGCGGCGCGTCCTCACGACCGGTGTGGCGCCCGACGCCCCGGGTCTGGATGCCGTGGGGTATCGCGAAGTGGTCGCGGCGGAGCGGGGGCAGCTCGCGTGGAGCGACGTGCGCGAGACGATCGTGATCGCCACGCGGCAGTACGCGAAGCGGCAAGAGACGTGGTTCAACAACCAGGTGTCAGGGGTCAGGGGCCAGGGGTCAGTGGCTCCGGTTTGGAAGTTGGATGCGACCCTGTCACCGCCGGAACTCGCTCGACAAGTACTTGATCGCTGGTCGTCCCTGACCCCCGACACCTGACCCCAGGCCCCTCTTCTCATGCGCATCGGCATTACCTGCTATCCGACGTACGGCGGCTCCGGCGCCATCGCGACCGAGCTGGGGCTCGAGCTGGCCAAGCGCGGCCACGAGATCCACTTCGTGTCGTACGCCAGCCCGTTCCGGCTCCCCTCCTTCGCGGAGCGCGTGACGTTCCACGAAGTGACTCAGGCCGAGTACCCTCTGTTCGAAACGGCGTCGCCGTACGCATTGGCACTCGCGGTGAAGCAGCACGAAGTGGCCCTCCGCGAGGAGCTCGACATCATGCACGTGCACTACGCCATCCCGCACGCCGCCACGGCCTGGCTGGCCAAGCAGATGCTCGCCGATCAGCGCGACCTCAAGCTCGTGACCACCCTGCACGGCACCGACATCACGCTGGTGGGGAAGGACCCGAGCTACTACACGCTCACCAAGTTCTCCATCGAACGGTCCGACCGCGTCACCGCGGTGTCGAAGTACCTCCGGGAGGAGACGTACCGGGCGTTCGGATGCGCGGGCTGCGACGTCACCGTCATCCCCAACTTCGTGTCCACTACGGCGTACAAGGCGGCCTCGGAGAGCTGGTTCCGGCGGGCGCTGGGGGCGGGGACCCACCCCATTCTGCTGCACGTGTCGAACTTCCGGCCCGTGAAACGCGTGCAAGACGTCGTGCGCATCTTCGCGGGGGTGCGGAAGGTGATGCCCGGCATGCTCGTGATGGTGGGAGATGGTCCGGAGCGGGATGCGGCACAGACGGAAGCCGATGCGCTGGGACTCAAGACCGACGTCCGGTTCCTCGGCAAGGTCGACAACGTGGCGGACGTGATGCGCGGAGCCGACCTCTTCCTGTTGCCCTCGGAGGCGGAGTCGTTCGGTCTCGCCGCTCTCGAGGCCATGGCGTGTGGCGCGCCGGTGATCGCGTCGAACGCCGGCGGACTGCCCGAGGTCGTGGTGGAAGGGGAGACCGGGTTTCTCGCCGACCCCGGCGATGTGGCCACCATGACGGCGAACGCGCTCCGGATCCTCCGCGATCCCGCCCTCGCCGCCAGGATGCGGGCGGCCGCCGTGGAGCGCGCGCAGGCTTTTTCCGTGGACAAGGTCGTCCCGCAATACGAACGGGTGTACGAAGACCTCCTCCGTGGCTGATCTGCTCCGCCTGGTTCGGGCAAATAATCTGGTGGTCGCTGGCCTGGGCGTGCTCGCCGGCGGATGGATTGCCCTCGGCCACCTCGCCGTTCCGGCACCCCTTGGGTGGGCCGCGCTCTCCGGTGTCGGGCTCGGCATGGCGGGAAACGTCCTCAACGACATCTGGGATGAGCCGGGGGACCGGGCCAACACCCGGGCCGACCGGCCCCTCGCGTCCGGGCGGGTGCGGCGCGGCACCGCGGATCTCCTGGTGTGGTGGGGCGCGTTCCTTGGGCTTGCGAGCGCCGCCCTGGTCCGCGGAGCGGTCTTTGCGCTCGCCCTCATCTCGCTGGCCTTGATGGCCGCGTATTCGCCGGTCCTCAAACGTCGCGGCCTGGCCGGCAACTTCACCGTCGCGGTCGTCGCGGGGTTTCCGCTCATGTTCGGCGCACTCGCGGTGCACCACGGCGCGGCGGGCGTCGTGCCCTGGATGCTCGCGGCCTGGCTGCACCTCGGTCGTGAAGTGGCGAAGGACCTGGTGGACGTGCCGGGAGACCGGGTGCTCGGACGACGGACCTTGCCGATTTTGTCTGGTGAGCGGGTGGGGCGAGACGTGGCGCGGGTGATTCTGTGGAGCTTCATCCCGGTGAGCATCCTCCTGCCGGCGCTCGCCGGGTACGGGTGGTGGTATTTTGTGCTGGCCGCGGCCGCCGACGGACTGGTCTGGAACGCCGCTCGCTCGCTCGCGCGGCAGCAGTTTGCCGCGGCGGTGACGCACACGAAGCTCGCCATGCCGCTCGGTGTGGCCGCACTCGTACTCGGGAGGGTAGCGTGACCTGGTGGCAAGGCGTGATTCTCGGACTGGTGCAGGGCCTGACGGAGTTTCTGCCGGTGTCCAGCTCGGGACACCTGCGCGTCGTCGAAGTGCTGACCGGCGTGAAGGCTCCCGGCGTGTTTGTCGAAGTGTCCCTGCACGTCGCCACGCTCTTCGCGGTGCTGGTGGTCTACGGCGCCCGGCTGGGGAGCATCATCCGCGGCATGCTGTCCGGGGACCAGGTGTCGTTGCGGAGGGCCGGGCTCTTGATCGTCGCCACGACCCCAGCGGCGGTCCTGGGTGTGCTCTTCCACAAGCAGGTGGAGGAGGCAGCGACCAGCCTGGTGTTCATCGGGATCTGCTTCATCGTGACCGGGCTCGCCCTCTGGTCCACGAAGGGACGGTCCGGTGCCCGCCCGGAACCGACGTGGGGTGGCGCCGTCGGCATCGGGCTGGCGCAATCGGTGGCGGCGCTCTTCCGCGGGATCTCCCGTTCGGGATCGACCGTCGCGGCCGCGCTCTGGGTGGGACTGGAACCCACCGCGGCCGCCGAGTTCTCGTTCCTGCTCTCGATCCCGATCATCGCGGGCGCGGCGCTGGTGGAAGGCCGGCACGCGACCGTGGACATCGCGGCGGTCGGTGCGGGCCCCCTCGCTCTGTCGTTCCTGGTCGCCTTCGTCGCCGGGATCTTCAGCATCCGCTTTCTCGTGGCCATGCTGAAGCGCGGGCGCTTCTATCTCTTCGCCCCGTACTGCTGGGCGGCGGGACTCTTCGCCATCGCCTACGGGCTGTGGCGTCCCTGACCCTCGACGGCATCGCCGGCGGAACCCTCGCCCGGCGGTGGGGCGTCCCGCAGGTCTCGCTGCATGATTCCCTCGGCTCCACCCTCGACTCCATCCATGAGCTGGGGAGCCGGGGCGCTCCTTCCGGCACCATCGTGCTCGCGGAGATCCAGACCGCCGGGCGCGGGCGTGACGGCCGCACGTGGCGCTCGCCGGCCGGCGGCCTCTGGCTGGGCGCGCTGCTGAAGCCGCGAGCATCCGACCTCGGCGTCTATTCCATTCGCGTGGGGCTCGTCGTGGCGGACGCCATCGATGAGCTGCTCGGCAGACCAGCGGCCCGCGTGAAGTGGCCGAACGACGTCGTCCTCGCCGACCGGAAGGTGGCGGGCATTCTCTGTGAGGGCCGCTGGCAGGGCGATTCCCTGCAGTGGCTGGCGATCGGC
>DATBCM010000313.1:0-1934 GCA_036270455.1 Gemmatimonadales bacterium
CTCGAGGGTGACGCTCCATGATCGCACGTGCTCCCATTCCCCCGCGGGTTGCCCGGCTCGCTCTGCTGCTGGTGGCGATCGGCCTGGTCGCCGCCCGCCCCCCGATCGCTCCCCCGCTCTTCTCGGGTCTCGTGTGGCGCAACATCGGCCCGTTTCGCGGTGGCCGGATCTCCGCGGTCAGTGGCGCGGTGGGTCAGCCCGGGGTGTTCTACGCCGGGCTCCCGGCGGGCGGCGTGTGGAAGACCACGAGCGCCGGTGAAACCTGGTACCCCGTCTTCGATTCGATCACCGCGGCCTCGTCGGTGGGGGCGATCGAAGTCGCCCCGTCCGATCCCAGCGTCGTCTACGTCGGTATGGGCGACATGATCACCGGCGGCGGCATCAACGAAGGCAATGGCGTCTACAAGTCGGTCGACGCCGGCCGCACGTGGCGCCACCTGGGCCTGGACGCGACCAAGCAGATCCCGTCGATCCTGGTCGATCCGCGCGACCCCAACCTGGTCCTCATCGCGGCGCAAGGCGACGTCCACACCAAGAGCGAGATGCGCGGCGTGTTCCGCAGCACCGACGGCGGCAAGGTGTGGGCGAAGACCCTGTTCGTGAACGACTCGACCGGCCTGCAGAAGCTCGCGTGGGCCCCCGATCATCCGGAGGTGGTACTCGCGACCACCGTGCGTCACTACGTCGCACCCACCCCCCCGGGGCCCCCCCGGCCGCCCGTCGCCGCCGGCGCCAGTGCGGCGGGAGGGGGCGACGGTCCCACCAACACCGCGCTCTACAAGTCCACTGATGAAGGCCTGACCTGGCACGCGCTCACCGGCGGCGGCCTGCCGCGACTGACCGGCCGCACCGCGGTGGCGGTGGCGATGAATACCAACGCCCAGCGCATGTTCCTGATCGGCAACTTCGGGTTGTACCGCTCGGACGACGGCGGCGCGACGTGGCGGCAGATGGACGCCGCCGACCACCGCATCGCCAACGGTCAGGGGGGCTACAACTGCGGCGTCTACGTGGATCCCAAGAACCCGGATCTCGTGTACACGATCAATACGTCGAGCTATAAGTCCACCGACGGAGGCAACACCTTTACGGGGTGGAAGGGTGCGCCCGGCGGCGACGATCCCCAGCAGCTGTGGATCGACCCGACGAATGGCCAGCGCGCTCTCCTCGGCGTCGATCAGGGCGCCACGATCACGTTCGATGGCGGCCAGACCTGGAGCTCGTGGTACAATCAGCCCACGGAGCAGGTCTACCACATCGCGGTGGACAATTCCTATCCCTACTGGGTCTATGCCACGCAACAGGACGCGGGAGCGATCCGCGTCCGCAGCCGCGGCAACATGGGGGCGATCACGCCGTTCGATTGGAGTCCGGTGCCCGCCTGGGAGTGGGGCTCCTCGCTTCCCGATCCGCTCGATCCCAACATCGTGTTCTCGAGCGGCAACGGCATCGTCAAGATCACCTACCCCAGCGAACAGTGGATCGATGTCAGCCCCAACGTCGACCCGGCGCTGCGCGGCCGCACCAGCATCTCGCAGCCCCTCGCGTTCGCGCCGTGGAACCAGCACGAGCTGCTGACCGGGTTCCAGTACGTGATGGCGACGACCGACGCCGGCATGCACTGGCGCAAGCTGAGCCCCGACTTGGGCTACGCCAAAGGGGTGACGCCGCCGCCCGACAGCGTCCGCGCCCAGGGAGGTCCCGGCGTGCCGGTCGGTGGCGCCATCCAATCCCTCGCGGCCGCGCCGGTGGGGCGCACGATCTGGGTCGGCACCACCAACGGACTGATCCACCTGACGCGCGACGAGGGCAAGACCTGGGAGGACGTGAGCATTCCCGGCCTCAACGCCCTGACCCGCGCGGACATCCTGGCCATCGACGCGTCCCCTCAGGACGCCGCGACCGCGTACGTGGCCGTGGATCTGCACACGACC
>DATBCM010000314.1:0-4329 GCA_036270455.1 Gemmatimonadales bacterium
GTCCGGCAGCTCGCAGGTGGCGCCCACGGACCGCCAGCTGGTGGAGGCGCTGGTAGAGCTGGCGTCCGATTCGCGTTGGCGCTTCGGCCAGGTCGTGGCATTCGGCGACGGTGCGAAGGACCTCTGGGCCCCTCTCGCCGCTCGCCTCGACGCTCCCCTGGTGAGTGCCGGCGGTCTCGACCCCGCGGCAGTGCCGCTGATCGTGGCACCGCAGCCGCTGACCGGAGACCCGGCCTGGGATGCCGCGGTGCGTACCGTCGAGTCACGCAACGCCGGCTGCGTCTTCGTGCTCGAGCAGGCAGGCACCGGTCCCGCACGCGCCGACGTGGTCGGCGTGCTGACGGACGACGGCGTGCGCCGCACCGGCACTCCCTCGCCCAGTCATGCGCTGACCGAGGCACAGCATCCGGCGGCCCGCCTGGCCCCGCGCCGGCTCGCCCTGTCCTAAGGCGCTGCTCCACCCTGCGAGTACAGCGCCTGATACGGATCCGACCCCTGTTGCGTCAGTACCCGCACTTTGATGAGCCGGATGGTCTCCGCCAAGTTGACCCTATTCGCCAGATAAAACTCGTCAAATAAATTGAGGTTCATCCGGTAGAGCCGCTGGGCCACTACCACGGCATTGTTGAGCGGAGCCTTCGCAAACCACCGCCAGTCGTAGGTCTCGAGCCCCTGCCCCACCGTTCCCGTCAGTTGGGCCCGCGCCCACCCGAACAGGTCATCACGAGTCTTCTGGAGCGGCGGGCCGGACAGGGGCGACGCGTACGCCGAATCGAGCCGCCGGGCCAGCTCCGCGTAGAACACATCGAGCGTCCGCTCATCCCGCCAGCGAGCCCCAGCACGATTGGCATCGATAGTGTCGCCGCGCGAGCGGAAGAAAGCCTGCGCCCCCCGATAGCCCACGAAATTCGCGAAGCTCTCGTCGAACGGCGTATTGCTGGGCACGTAGAGCGTGTTGTGCGCCAGCTCGTGAATCACGGTGGCCACGAGCTCCATCGTGTCCCGGTCCACCGCCGTCGACAGCAGGGGATCCGAGAAGTAGCCGAGGGTCGAGAAGGCATCCGAAACCCGGAGATAGACGTCGTTCCCCGCCGCCTCCTGCTCCGCCGCCGCCTTCCGCGCCGCATCGAGGTTGAAGAAGCCCTTGTACGGCACCGTCCCCACAACCGGGTAATTCCAGGTGACCTCGCGAAGCTTGTCCTTCCGGGACGCCGAAAGCACGAGCAGGAGGGTATCGCGTCCCACATTCGCATACGTGGTATAGGTGTCACCGGCGGTGAGATGCAGTGAGTCCGCCGCGTAGGCGCGGGCGGCGAGCACGAGCTTGAGTCGCTCCAGGAGCGCGGGCGGAGTCTTGGGGTCTCGTACCAGCGAGGCCAGGGACCGCCGCTTGAGCAGGATCTTGGCCTCCTCCCATCCGCCTCGCGCCACGTAGCGCACGTCGGGAAAGAGAACCACGGCCAGCACGACCAGGATGGCGGCGCCCAGCGCCAACCGGAGTACCAGCCTCCGGATCAGCACCCACCGGCCCACGCCCCCACCCCTGCGGTCCGCCACTACGGTGTCCATCGCACTCCGATCCGGTGCCTCGCATCCCCGGCCGCGTCGATGGGCCGGTAGGCATAATCAATATGAAAGCGCCCCAGCTCGACGCCGCCGCCCGCACTGACCTTGGACACACCCGGCGCCAACGCGGCCGTCCCGTAAGCGACCCGCCCCACCAGGACGATCCCCCCGAGGACAATCCCCGCTTCCAACCCCTGGACCAGCTCGGCATGCCTCCCTGAGGGCCACTGGGCCTCCAGGGTGGTCAGCAGCCGGTAGGCCCCCTCCGGATCCACGTAATTCATCGTAAGCCCCGCCCGCACTCGGCGCGGCAGAATCCCGGCCGTGTCGCCGCCGATGTTCTGGATGGCAACACCCATGGCGAAGAGGTCGAAGACCGGCAACGCCATCCCGACATCCCCGGCCCACCTTCCATCAGCCGGCGTGCCCGGTCCGTGGGCGTACTTCCCCGTCACTCCGAACGCCAGCAGACCGCGGCGGTACACGAGCGAAGACGCGAGCACCGCGTCATCCTGGCTTAGCGGCCCCGGGGTGGTCAGCACCTGCGCCCCCGCGCCCCAATCGAACCGGCCCACCCTCAACGCCACGGCGCCAAGCGCGAGGGTCGAGCCGCCCGGGATCGAAGCATAGGAACCCTCGACCGCCATGTGCCGGACCGTCGCCAGGCCGGCCGGATTTGCGAAGATCACCGACGCGTCCCCGACCAATGCGGCGCCCGCCCCTCCCAATCCCACGGAGCGCACCGAGGCGGGCAATCCTTCCAATGAGGGTGACTGTCCCCGTGCCACCGAGGTGATGATGAGCCCGAGGAACGGCATGACCCGGGCGGCGCGGCTCATGTACTGGGTACTGCAACGACCGGGGTGGCGGCGGGCGGAGCCGTCGCGGGGAGCTCACCCACCTGATCCAAGGCCCGCTTGAAGAGAATGGGACCGATGACTTCGTGCACGCCGATCATCGTGACGATCAGCGCGCCGAGTGATACGCCCCACTCCGGGAACGACCGGCGCGCCACGATGGCGAGCCCCAACGCGATCCCCGCCTGGGACACCACGCTCATCCACCCGAACTGGGCGAAAGCGGGCTCCACCGAAGGAGACCGGCCCGCCCAGCGGAACGCCGTCCGCAAGGACCAACCGCGCAGCACGACGAGGAGGACCACCCAGGGGAACATCTCGCTCAGCGCATCGAGGTGAACCGAGGCACCGGCGAGCGCGAAGAACACCGTGTAAACGGGCCGCGACCCGCGCCGCAGCTCCGCCCGCAGCCGCTCGCCTACCACCGGGGAGAAGTTCTCGAGATAGAACCCCGCCGACAGCGCGATCAGCAGCGCCTCGAGATGCGAAAGCCGGGCGACCTCGGCCGTGACGCACGCCAGGACCACGAGGAAGAGCGCGGTATCCCGGCGCACCGCCTGCAGGTAGCGGGAGACCACCCACCCCAGGACCAGTCCTGCACCGATCGACGCGCCGATCCCCAGCAGGGCGGTCAGCACCGCGCTCACGTCCACCGCCCCCGCCTGCGCCAGTGGGCGCGCCAGCTCGAGCACCAGGGTGAGGAGGAGCATCAGGACCACGTCGCCGATGACGGTGAGATTGAGGATCCCGCGAGCGAACGGCCCGCGCGCCCCCGTCTCGTCCATGATGGCGATGGTCGCGGCGGGCGAGAATGCGGCCGCAACGGTGCCCAGTACCACCGCCATCGCGACCACGTTGCCGAAGGGCTGGTTGCGGGCGATCGGGAACCAGTGGGACAGGAGCAGGACGGCGGCCGCCACCACGACGAACGGCAGGCCGATCCCGCCGAGCGCCAACCGGAAGAGTCTCCGCGCCTGCGCCCGGAGCTCTCCCAGCACCAGCTCACTTCCCGCCGAGAAGGCGATGAGGGCGACCGCCGCGTCGGAAATGAACTCGAGGGTGTGGACTTCGTCGGAGCGGACGAACCCCAGCCACGCGGGTCCGAACACGAACCCCGTCGCGAGGTACCCTGTGAGCCGCGGGAGCTTCCAGCGGGAAACGATGTCGGCGCCAAGTTGGGCGGCGATGAGCAGAAAGCCGAGCGCCAGGGTGGCTCGCGCTTCCAGCAGGCCTCCCGCGGTGAGATGATGGAACAGTGCCATCATGACGGCCACGATGATCAGGCTGACGACGGCTCGCATCGGCGGAAATCTCCCGTCGCACGTCGGTTTTGACAATGCGTGCCCGCGCCGATAATTTTCCTTCGATGTCGTTCGTTCATCTCCACACCCACAGCGAATACTCCCTCCTCGACGGCGCCAACCGGATTCCGGAACTCTTGGACCGCGTTCAGGAACTGGGGATGGATTCGCTCGCTATTACGGACCACGGCAACCTCCACGGGGCGTGGACTTTCCATAGCGAAGCGAAGGCCCGGAAGATCCGCCCCATTCTGGGGTTCGAGGCCTACCTCGCCTTCGGGTCCCGCAAGCTCCGCGAGAAGCTCCCCGACGCCCCCGGTGCGTACTCGCATCTCGTCCTCCTGGCCAAAAACCGCACCGGCTACAAGAACCTCATCAAGCTTTCGTCCATCGGGTTCCTCGAGGGGTTCTACCGGCGCCCCCGGATCGACCGCGAGGTACTGGAAGCCCACAAGGAAGGGATCATCTGCCTGGCGGCCTGCCTGTCGGGCGAAGTGTCCCTCTACCTCCGCCAGCAGAACTACGCCCAGGCCAAGGCCTCCGCGGAGTATTTCGCGAAGCTCTTCGGCCCCGACGGGTTCTTCCTGGAGGTCCAGGACCACGGG
>DATBCM010000315.1:0-6834 GCA_036270455.1 Gemmatimonadales bacterium
GACCAGCTGAGTCGTCTCGGGGCACCGTCGGCAGTTCCCCTCCGCCTTGACGCCGTAGGCGTACAAGAAAAAGGTCTTCCACCGGTCGTCGTCGGTGAGCGTACGCTGATCAGTGGAGATGTCCTGGAAATTTGGGAGCGAGTCCCAGTACTGCATCACGGCGTCGAGCTCGCGGCGGATGGTGCGCCATGACGTCTCGAGTGGCCCAACCCACTCGAACGTGGCCGGATCGAAAAAGGCGGGGTTTCCGACCAGCGAGCCCCACGTGATGAAGCGCTCGATACGGCCGATCACGCGGGCGCCGACATTGATCGAGGCCTGATATACCACGTCGCGGAATGGACTCAACGGGAGGGGGATGGGCCGGCGAGGGTGAGCGCCAGCGCGCCGAGGGCAGCAATCAGGAAGAGCCCGACGGCCAAGAGCGCGGGCCATTGGTCCGGCCATCGCGTGGCGACGAACGCCGCGACTATGGTCGCGCAGGCCGCACCAGTCCAGACCCACAGCAACCGCCGATGGCGATCCATCGGCAGAAATGTCGAGCGCCCGACCTTACACCAGACTTACGCGCGCCCGATCTTCATCGGCGATCGTCTCGTTGTGGAACGAAACTCGCAACACTGTTTCGTGTTGCACCTCACGGCATCCGATAGATGGTCCCGTTCTTCATCACGAACCGGACGCGCTCCGTGGTGGAGATGTCTTTGGTCGGATCCCCCGTGACCGCGACCAGGTCCGCCCGCAGACCGGGCACCACGCGGCCGATCACCTTGTCCAAGCCGAGGATCTTGGCATCCACGGCCGTCGCCGCGAGGAGCGCCTGCCCCGGGCGCATGCCGTCCCGTACCATCCACTCGAGCTCGCGCGCGTTGGTGCCATGCGTGAATACGCCGACGTCACTCCCGCAGCCGATGGTGACGCCGTTCCTCATCGCCATCTGGAAGGCCGCGGCCGCTTCCCGCATGCTCGCCGTGGGGGGCTGGCCCCGGTGGTACCCGTCGAAGTATTCGGCGTACGCCTCCACGGCGGTCAGGGTGGGCAAGTAGGCCACGCCGCGCTGGGCCATCAGGCGGAACGTCGAATCGCTCCCACCGAAGCCGTGCTCGATGGTGTTCACCCCCGCAAGGATAGCCCGGTGCATCCCTTCGTCGGTGCTCGCGTGCGCCGCGACGGGCCGGCCCGATGAGTGTGCCTCCGACACCAGTGCGTTGATCTCCTCCTGGCTGAAAGTCGGTACGGCCCGCCCTCCCGGTCCCCGGCCGTAGTCCGCATAGACCTTGATCCAGTCGGCGCCGCGCGCCGCCTGCTCCCGCACCGCCGCCAGAATTTCCGGAACTCCACTCACCGCCTGACCGCCCTGCGGTAAATCGAGATCGGGCCGGAATCCGCGTGGGCCGGGACCGTAACTGCCGGTGGCGACAATGGCCCGCGTCGCCACCTCGAGCCGCGGCCCCGGGATCAATCCCTCGGCCACCGCGTGCTTCAACGACACATCCGCGAATCCCGCGCCCTCGGTGCCGAGGTCGCGCAGGGTCGTGAACCCCTCCATCAACGTGTTTCGGAGATGGAGCACGGCCTCCACCACGCGATAGTCGGGCGGCTCCTTCAGGACCTGGTCGTTCCAGAGCGTCTCGTTGTATGGGTGCAGGAGGACGTGCGAATGCGCGTCGATCAACCCGGGGAGCAGCGTGGTGCCCGGAAGCGCGATCGTCTCGGTCCCCTTCGGCGCATGCACCTGGTCCAGGGGACCCACGGCGGCGATGGTGTCCCCCTCCACCAGCACGACCCACACCGCGTGCGCCTCTTCGCCCAGGGCGTCGAACACGCGGTCCGGCTTGAGCAGGACGGGATGCCCCGGCGCGGCGGGAACGAACGGCCCAAAGCCGCCGGCGGCGGGCTCCTTGAGGGCGGACAGCAAGGTGTCGGAGCCCTGAGCGGACAAGAGCCCCGGGAGTGCGAGCAGCAGTATGAAGATCTTCTTCATGAGACCTCTCTCCTAGTGAGCTCTGGCGGTGCCGACCACCGCCATCATCGTGGACCGGAAAGGCGCTTCGCCCCCTTCTTTCGTGAGAGCCCGCGTGACCGCAGCGACGACCTCGGCCACCGGCACCCCGGCGTCCCGAATCGCCGCCACGACCGGGTTCCCCTCCACGAGACCCCTGGCGAAGCCGAGCGCCGACTCCGCGCACAGGTCCTTCGGCACGGATTCCAGCGTGACCCCGGTAAACCCGGCGTCCCGCAGATGCCGGTCGAGGATCGCGCGGTCGTTGTAGCCGAAGGGGACCTGGTAGAACGTGGGTGGGTTGGACGTGAAGAACGAGGCGATGCGCTCGTGCGCGATCCTTGAAAATGGATTCTCTGCCATCGTGCCCCACACGTTGAACACCAGGGCGCCCCCGCTCTTGAGGACGCGCCGCGCCTCCCGGAATGCCAGTGCCTTGTCGGGCACGAACATCCATCCGAACTGGTTGAGCACGCCGTCGAACGACGCGTCGGGGAACGGCAGCGCGGCCGCGTCCGCGGTCCGCCATTCGAGCCGCGTGGACGGCGGCGCCTTGGTCTTCGCATAGGCCAGCATGGCGTCGCTCAGGTCGGTCGCGACGATGCGGACTTCAGGCGCGAGGGACCGGTCGAGCCGGCGGGTGACGAGTCCCGTCCCGCAGGCCGTCTCGAGCAGCCGGCCGGTCTTGACGCGCGCGCCGATGCGGGCCGTCAGATCGTCCCCATACGGCGTGAAAATGGCGGGACCGAGAAACTCGTCGTAGAGCGCCGGAATCGACCCGGTGAAAGCGATGTTGGGCTGCTCCGTCACCGCGCGGTCACCTGATACCGCATCTGCATGCCCATCCGCAAGTGCGGGGATACGTGGTGTGACCAAGCAGCGTCCACTGCAAGAGGAATGGCATCACGGGGGCGCTCCCGAAGGCTTAGGACGCGCCAAAAGCTACGCCGCGAGACCCCCCGGGCTAGACCGGCTCGACCGTCCCGGCCTTCAGACTCCCGGAGATTCGCCCATCCAGCGCATTCCGAACGCGGCGCGCCAGTTCATCGGTGGTGAACGGCTTCTGGAGCAAACCGAATCCTCGCGCCCGCGCCGTTCCCAGCGTGCGGTGGGCGGCGTAGCCTGTGACGCAGAGGACCTTGAGACCGGGGTGGCTCCGGAGCAGCTGGTCCGCAACCTGGAGACCGCTCATGTCGGGCATCACCATGTCGGTGACCAGGATGTCCACCGGCGGGGTCGCATGCCGCGCCAGCTCCAGGGCCTCTTCTCCGTCGGCGGCGACGAGCACGTCGTAACCACACTCCCGGAGGACCCGCTCGTTGAGCTGGCGGAGCTGCGGGTCGTCCTCGGCAATGAGCACGACCTCATCCCCACGTGGAAGATCGACGGCGTGGGCGACCTCGGGGGGAGTCGTCACTTCCCCGCCGACGGTCGGCAGGTACAGGCGGAACGTCGTCCCCTCCCCCGGTTCGCTGTAGGCCCAGATGTTCCCCCCCGCCTGCTTGATGATGCCGTAGCACATGGCGAGGCCGAGACCGGTGCCCCGCCCCGCGCCTTTGGTGGTGAAGAACGGCTCGAAGATGCGGTCCAGAATGTCCCGCGAGATCCCCGTCCCGGTGTCCGAGACCGCGATCATCACGTGCCGCCCCACCCGGGCGTCGGGATGGCGCCGCACATGATCCTGATCGAGCCAGACCACGTCCGTCTCCACGGACAGGATCCCGCCGTCCGGCATGGCGTCGCGGGCGTTGATCGCGAGGTTGAGCATCACCTGCTCGAACTGCGACGGATCGACCTTCACGGGCGGGAGCTTGGGCTCGAGCTCGATGCGCAGGGTGATGTTCTCCCTCAGCACGCGCGGCAGGATGCGGTCCAGGCCGGCGACCAGCGGACTCAAGTCGATCACCTGCGGCGTCGAGTCACTCTTCCGCGCGAACGCCAGGAGCTGTCCAATCAGGTCCGCTGCCCGCAGCCCCGCTTTCCGGATCTCCGCCACATCGGCGCGCCGGACGTCCCCCTCCGCGAAGGTGCGTTCGACGATCTGCGTATACCCGAGCATCACACCGAGGACGTTATTGAAGTCGTGGGCGACGCCGCCGGCGAGCTGGCCCAGGGCTTCAAGTTTCTGCGCGTGCAGGAGCTGCTGCTCCAGGCGTTTGCGCTGCGTCAGGTCCTCGATGACGGAAATGAAGAACTTGGGCCGATGCGCCGCGTCCCGGACGATCGAAGTGGTGAGATTCGCCCACATGGCCGAGCCGTCCTTGCGGAGGTATCGCTTCTCCTGCTGGTGCGGGGCCTGGAGCGTGGCGACCCGACCCAGGAGCCGGCGCGCGTCGGGCACGTCGTCGAGGTGGGTGATGTCGATCACGTTCAATTGCAGCAGCTCATCCGGCCGGTACCCCAGGCTTTCACAGAGGCACCGGTTCGCCCGCAGGATACGTCCGTCGACGGCGACTTCCGCCAGGCCGACCGCCGCCTCCTCGAAGGCAGCGCTGTACCGTTCCTCACTCTCCTGCAGGGCGACGTACGTGCGCTCGGCTTTTTGCTCGAGCCGTCCCGCGTACGCAAGGTCGGTGTGCACGGTGTACGCGACGCGGAGTGCCAGGATGGTGCCGCCGATCAGGACCAACCATGAGCTTTGCGGAAACGAGCCCGGGAACGCGATGCCGAGCAGCGCGGCGGCGATGAGACCGCCCAGGCTCACGACCACGGCGAGGGTGCGGGACAGGGCCGGCGAAATGGTGATGCGCGTCCCCTCGCTCGCCTCGCTCGCCGAGTACGCCGCCGCGACGGCGACGAGCAGCAAGCCGGCATCCCAGAGCAGGTCGACCGGGCCCCCGATGTTGGTCTGGCTGTAACGGACCAGCTGCCAGCTGTACGACACGTCGCCGGACGCGAACAGCACGACGCCCACGACGGCCACGCCGGCGGTCGCGAGCGGGAGTCCCGTCACCCGGATCATGCGGATCAGGATCAGCCAGAACACCACCAGACCCATCAGCGGGAGACCGAAGAGTGCCAGCCACTGGAGGGTGCCGTGCGCGACGGGCTGGGCCAGCCACGCGCGGTAGGAGGATTCGAGGAACTCGATCCCGAGGCCACCGACGGTGATGGTGACCAGCGCAATGTCGAGCGCCACCCGCCGGTCGAACCCCTCGCGCGGCTTGTCGCGGAGGAGATTCGACAAGGCGATGAAGAAGCCGGGATAGACGACGAAGTAGGCGGCGAACGGGAGGATGTAGGACAGGGACGCGAAGTCCGTGAGGTCGCCGGAGCGCTCCCCCCGCACCAGCATGATGTAGTCGAGCCGGAGCTGCGGCGCGAGCCAGAGGGCGCAGCACAGACTCATCACCAGCCACGCACCACGGCCATCGGCCGGTGTGGTCCACCAGGCCCGGAGACAGCTCGCGAGGGCGAACACGGCGCACCACGTAAAGGCGGTGTTCGCCACCCACGACTTCGTCGAGTACGTGTGCGCGCCGAGGTACGCCACGACGATCCCGGCAAACGAGATGGCCGCCGCGATCACAGCTGCTCGAGTCAGGCGCATGGGGTTTAGTCTACGGACCGGCGGGAAGGCTGCAAGGCGCGGCCCCGGGAGTCCCCAGGACCGCGCCTCAGCAGCATGAGCTACTGACGGGCCTGAACCTCCGACAGGTTGATCGGCAACGTCGGGAAGACGTGGTCCCCCGTCGTGTCGACGATGACGTCCCCTAACCGGTTGAACCGGCGCATGTCCGTCCAGCGGAATCCTCCCTCGTCCAGGAGGGAATACTTCCGCTCCCTCAGCAACAGGCCCACGATGCTGTCCTTTGACAGCACCGCCAGGCCCACGAGCGCTGGCAGGCCTCCCGACTTCACCCGCACCTCGTTGAGGTCCGCCGCTGCGGCAACGGCATCTCGCGCTGTCGCCCCGTTATTTGCCTCGGCGCGCAGGAGGAGCAGCTCCTCGTTCCGGATGATCGGCACCGGCGAGTTGGGCGATGGATACCGGATCCATGACAGATCGGACGAGTGCCCATTGTCCTGGAGTGTCGCACCGCGATTCGTCACTTTGGCGAGGTATCGATTATCCAGGGTGGAATCCGATTTCTTCTCCGCACTGTCCAGGATCGAGGGGTGCACGAGGTCGATGGCCGACGTGGGGTTCTGCGCCAGCCCGTTGGACACGTCGCCGGAGCCGGTCGAGAAGTCGTAGTAGACGCCCCGATCCATCGACTGGGTGGAATCCACAAACGACGCGGCGAGCGCCGTGAGCGCGGAATCATAGCAGGCGGTACAGCCGAGACTTCCCCGATACGCCTGCACCCGCGCCATCACACCCCGATTGAACTGCAGGAAGGTCGCCGGTGCGTTGAACCCGGCGAACCCTGGAGGCAGCGCAAACGAGAACGAGCCGCCCGCCGCCAGGAGCGCCACCTTGGCCGAGTCGAGCAGCTTGACCACGTGCGCCCAGGCAGTCGCGTTACTATCGAGGGGCGCCAGCGGCGCGGTCAGCGGCCGGTTCACGTCGATGGGAATGGAGTCCTGCGTGTGCGCCTGGAGGACCCGCATGAATGCCAGAGCCTGGAACGTCTGGACCACACCGCGGGCACCGTTCTGCTGCGGCACCGTGAGGCCCTGGGCGGTTCCGAGCACATTTAGCAGGTTATAGGCGCTTCGAATGGTCCCGAACTCCCCGGACCATTCCCCGCCCCCGAATCCCGAGCCCGGGTCAAGGGGCCCTTGCAGCAGCTCCGTGACGTAGCGTGGCTCTGACGGATCGAACCGATATCCCTCACGCCCCAGACTCGAGGCCGCCAGGATCCACCCGGTGGCGTTCGACCGCTCCG
>DATBCM010000316.1:0-2158 GCA_036270455.1 Gemmatimonadales bacterium
CGCCAGCGTGCTCCTGGGCCGGGACTTTTCGCCCCAGCTCCCGCTCCACCCGTAACTGGCCGCAGGCCGCGGCGATGTCGAGACCGCGGCTCCTCCGCAGGACCGCTTCCACACCGCGATCCTTCAAGCGCCGCTCGAACGCGATCATGTGGACCCGCGGACTGGGCGAGAGTCCAGGTGCGCCGCCGGGATGCAGGGGGAGCAGGTTCACGAGCGCGGCGAGGGGGCTCGCGATCTTCGCCAGCGCCTCGGCGGCTTCGAGGGAGTCGTTCTTTCCGGCGATCAGCACGTACTCGAACGTGACGCGACGCTCGAACCCCTGCAGCGCCTCGAGCAGCTCCGGGAGCGTGTACTTCTTTTCGACGGGCATCAGCTCTTTCCGCATCGCCGGCGTCGGTGCGTGCAGCGAGACGGCGAGCCGGAACTGCTCGGGCCGCTTCGCGAACAGGGCCAGCTTTGGCAGGATGCCGACGGTCGAAAGGGTAATGTGGCGGGCGCCGATCCCCAGGCCTTCGGGGTGGTTCAAGATGGTGAGCGCGACATCCACGTTCTCCCAATTGAGCAGCGGCTCGCCCATGCCCATGAAGACGACGTTGGTAGGCGACTGCTCCGGGGTCCGCAACCTGATCTCGCGCACCTGACCGGCGATCTCACCCGCCGTCAGGTCGCGGCTCCACCCCATGGTGCCGGTGGCGCAGAAGACGCAGCCCAGCGCGCACCCGACCTGTGAAGAAATGCAGAGCGTCCGTCTCTTGCCTTCGGGGATCAGGACCGACTCCACGGCTTGCCCGTCGGAGAGCGTCCAGAGGAACTTCTCGGTACCATCCGACGACACTTGATGCGCCGCGACCGTCAGACGTCCGAGCGGAAAGTCCTGGTCGAGTCCCTCTCGCAGGGGTGCCGGGAGGTCGGTGGCGTCCGCCCAGCGGGCTACGGGCCGCTCCCAGAGCCGTGGCAGGAGCTGCCGGAGCCGATACGCGGGCTCGCCGCGCGTGGCCAGCCACGCAGTGAGCGCCGCGCGCGCGGCGTCGGGCGTGAGCGACAGCAGGTCGGTCAATTGAACCTCGCTTCGAGTCCGACCCGGTACGACGATCCCAGACCGCTCACGCCGGCATCGCGGGCGAACGAGAGCCCATAGCGGCCGATCTTGACGCGCAAACCCGCTACTCCGCGCCACGCAGAATTGCCGAACGCGCTCTACCGGACCAGCATCCCGTCCAGCGCAAATGGGGGCCCGAGGTCCAACCCCACGCCGATGGCGTGATCCGTGCCGGTCCCATGTGCGAGCGTGGCGCCGTAGCGGAGGCGGACCGACACGTCGCCCGAACCGGTCCACAGGGGGCCGTGGAGGGCGCGCCACTCTACGCCGGCGTAGAGATCCTGGCTGGCGTCGCTGGTGGCGAACCGGTAGAAGAAGTGGGTGGCTGCCGCGAAGGTGAGCACGTCGCCGACGCGCTGCGTGAGGCCCACGTCGCCGGTCCAATGCTGAAGGTCGGCTTGATCCAGCCGGGAGTCGTGCGCCCCCACGGTCGCGCCCACCGTGGTCGACCCGAAGGCCTTGGCCCAGGTGAGGCCGACGTCACGCGTGTAGACGGGAATGGTCCCTTCGGGATCCGGGGTGAGCGACGTCCGCGTGATGTCGCCCATGTCCACCTGTCCATAGACCAGGCCCCAGCTCCCGAGCCGTCCGGAGCCGGTGCGCACGACGGCGAGAACCCCGGTGGCGGAGATCGCGTCCGGCGTCTGCACAATGTCGCCGCCGACGGCGGGGCCAGTGACGGTCTGGGCGGGATTCCAGAATGCCGAGCTGGTGCCCTGCGCGAGGGCGAAGGGGACCGCGACCGTGGTCCCTGCCACCCGCCACAGCTCTGCTCCGAGCGGGTCCCCCTGGGCGGTCAGACCCCGGGGGGCCCCGGCGACCGACAGGGTGGCCAAGACGATCCCCCCGGCACAGCTGAACCGCCAAGTGGCATTCACGCCTCAACTTAACTAGATTCAATCGCTTACACCACTTGAGCCACCTTTGCGCCTTTCGGAACTGTTGTCCCCGAGCCGCATCCGGGTACCCCTCAAGTCCCATGACAAGGATGGGATCCTGGAGGAGCTCGTGGAGCTGCTCCTCCCGGTGTCGGGTGGGGCGGGTGACGGAGGGGCTGGG
>DATBCM010000317.1:0-2590 GCA_036270455.1 Gemmatimonadales bacterium
CACCATTGATCCGAACGGACCCTGGGCGAAGCCGCGCACCTCATGCTCGAAAACGACATCCGGGCGCTGCCGGTGGTGAACGAGGGTGGGTCGCTGGTCGGGATCGTCACCCACAAGGAGCTGCTCAAGTTCCTCATTCCCGATTACGTCCAGCGGGCCAAGACCGGAGCGTTCCGGGCCCCGACGCGCAATCAGATCCTCAAGGGCACCACCGATCCAAAGCAGATCCTGGTCAAGGAGGCGATGGCACGGACGGTCCTCTGCGTGTCCCATGATCAGCGCCTCTCGGACGTCGCCAATCTGATGAACAACAAGGACGTGGACCGCTTTCCCGTGGTGCGGGAAGGCTCGGTGGTCGGCTTCCTGACTCGCGCCGACATGATTCGGCGACTGCTCACCCCCTAGGAGACTCTGCCACTGTGTTGACCCTGGCGATCATCAAGCCTGACGCGGTAGCTGCCGGGAATGCCGGCAACGTCCTTGCCCACCTCGAACAGCACGGATTCAAGGTCCGCGCGGCCCGGATGGTGCGGCTCTCGACCCCCCAGGCCGAGGCTTTTTACGCGGTCCACAAAGACCGGCCGTTCTTCCGGTCCCTGGTCACCTTCATGACTTCGGGGCCCTGCATGCCCCTCGCCCTGGAGCGAGAGGCGGCCGTGACGCACCTCCGGGACGTCATCGGTGCTACGGACCCCACCGAGGCCAAGGCGGGGACGGTGCGGAAGCTCTTCGCCCAGTCGAAGGAAAAGAACGCGATTCACGCCTCCGATTCACCGGAAAATGCGGCCCGTGAAGTGGGATTCTTCTTCCCCGAAGGGGAATTGGCCGGACTGTAGCAAGTTCGCTTGACGCAAGTGCCACAACGGTTTAGCTTCGCTGTCCATGCTGCAAGTCGACCCCAAAGAGCTCGCCTCGGGTCCGGTGGATACGCCGGGGGAGATCGCGGGGGACGACCCCGCGCTCGCCGAGTTGGGCCTTCGGCTGGCGGCGCCGGTGCGGGTGGCCGGCCGCTTGCAGGAGGCCGGAGTCGGGCGATTCTATTGGCAGGGGTCGTTCCGGACTGAAGTGTCGGGGGAGTGCCGGCGGTGTCTCGCCCCGGTGACGGTGCCGGTATCGGCCGCGATCGGGGCCCTTTTTTCCCAAGAGGCCGACGCCGAGGACGATCCCGACTGTTACGCGGTGCCCCCAGACGCCAGCGTCATCGATCTGACCCCCGCGGTGCGTGAGGAACTCGCCCTCACCGCTCCCGCGTTTTTGGAGTGCCGAGAGGACTGCAAGGGGCTTTGCCCCCGCTGCGGTCGAGACCTGAACACGGGACCGTGTGATTGTCCCCCCGTGACCGATCCCCGCTGGGCGGGGCTCGCCGGGCTGAAGGACAAGCTGTCCCAGTAACCCGAGCCTGAGAGGCGTATGGCTGTCCCGAAGCGCAGAACGTCGAAGCGCAAGAAGCGCGCGCGGCGCACGCATTACAAGGCCGCGATGCCCACGCTGCAGCCGTGTCCCAAGTGTGGAGACCTGCGGCAGCCGCACCGGGTCTGCCCGACCTGCGGTTATTACAACGGCGAGCAACGGGTCGAGGTCGAGGACGCCTGAAGTGATCCGGGTCGCGCTGGACGCCATGGGGAGTGACAATGCTCCCCAGGTCGAAATCGAGGGTGCCGCGCAGGCCCTGCGCGAGCTCCCGTCGACTTTCCATGTCCAGCTGGTAGGCCGCACCGCCGACATCGAAGCCGGTCTCGCGAAGGCGGGTGTCACCGACCGTTCCCGCCTCGAGATCATCGAGGCGCCGGAGGTCGTCGGCATGGGGGAGAAGCCGCTGCAGGCCATCCGCGGCAAACCCAATTCGTCGATCGCGGTGGGGCTCGGCCTGCAGAAAAAGAAGGCGTCGGAAGCCTTCATCTCCGCCGGCAACACCGGCGCGGTGATGGCCGCGAGCACGCTGCTCCTGCGTCTCCACCCGGGCGTCGAGCGGCCCGCCATCGGCACCGTGTTCCCGACGGCGCAGCAGCCCGTGCTGCTCCTGGACGCCGGCGCCAACGTCGACTGCGACCCCCGGGAGCTGCTCGGCTTCGCCCATCTCGGCTCGGTCTACGCCCGCGACGTGCTCGGCCGCGCCCATCCCGCGGTCGGCCTGCTCAACATCGGCGAAGAGGACGAGAAGGGGAACGCGGTGGTGAAGGAAGCCCACCAGCTCTTCAAGTCGGCGACCAACTTCCAGTACCTCGGCAACGTCGAAGGCCGGGACATCCCGGCCGGCGAGTGCCGGGGCACGCCCCTCGACGTGGTGGTGTGCGACGGGTTCGTCGGAAACATCGTGCTCAAGTTTTACGAGTCCGCCGCCCGCGTGTTCGTCTCCCTGCTCAAGCACGAGATCCCCGACATCCTCAAGCGGCCGGAGATGGCGAAGGTGCTGAAGGTCCTCGACTACTCCACGTACGGCGGCGCCCCGCTGCTCGGCGTGAAGGGGGTCTCGATCATCTGCCACGGCTCTTCACAGCCCAAGGCGATCCGGAACGCAATCCGGGTCGCGGTGCAGATGGTCGAGAACGAGATGGACCGTCACATCGACGCCGAGCTGACGCAGGGCACG
>DATBCM010000318.1:0-2529 GCA_036270455.1 Gemmatimonadales bacterium
TATTGGTTTGCTGGTGGCGTTCGCCCCCGGCGGCCTCGGAGTTCGGGAGTCGATGTTCGTGCTGCTTCTGGGGGGCCCCCTGGGCGTGAAGCTCGCCGGGGCGTTGGCGCTGGCCACCCGGGTCACCCTGACCATCGCCGAGCTCGGTGCCGCGGTGCCGTTCCTGTTGTTTCGAACCTCCAGAGGAGCACCACGTTGACCACCGCCAGTGGACCGACGACGTACACGCCGCGTTTTCCGACCCTGACGGCGCTGGGGTTCCTGAGCCTCTGGGTGGCGATTCTGTCCCTCCCGATGTGGAGCGGCAAGTTCATGGCCGGTCCGCGGTCGGACCAGTACTCCGTGGGGTGGGCGATGCGCCACTGGGGAGCGGAACAGTGGAAAACGACGGGCCACATCCCGCTGTGGGACCCCGAGCGGCTGGGCGGCGTGGTGGTCGTGGCGGGCTTCGGTGATCTCTTCTACCCCTCGTCCTGGCTGCGGTTGGTGCTGCCGACCAGCATCGCCGTGGATCTCGCGTTCGTGGTCCACTACATCCTGGCCGGCCTCTTTCTGTTCCTGCTGTTGCGCATGCTCTCGATCAGCTGGCTGGGGTCGCTGATCGGCGGAACGGCCTACCAGCTCACCGGGGTGATCGTCTCCTACGCCAGTCCCGGGCATGACGGCAAGCTCTTCGTCAGCGCACTCTTCCCGCTCATGCTCATCGCGCTGGTATTGGGCATCAGACGGCGGCGGTGGGAGGGACACGCCCTCCTGGGACTGACGGTCGGCCTCGCACTCCTCTCACCGCAATACCAGACGACCCAGTATGCGCTCCTCTCCGCCGGCATCTTCGCCCTCTACCTGGCGTTCGCGGATCCCGAGGATCTGACCGTCAGGCAGGGGTTCACCGGGGTCGGCCTGGCTGCCCTGGGCGTCGCACTGGGGTTCGGGATGTCGATGATTCAGGTCCTTCCCTTCGTGCACTACATCCCGTTTTCGCCGCGCGCCGAAGCCGGGGGGTGGGACTTCGCCACGTCCTACTCGACGCCCTGGATCCACGTGCCCGAGTTCTTCCTGTCCGGGTTTACGGGGCAGAGCTTCAACGGCGACTATTGGGGGCCGAACGGGCTGAAGCTCCACAGCGAATACCTGGGGCTTCCGGTGATCGCGATGGCGATCCTCGGTGTGGGCACACCGCGACGGCGCTTGATGAAATGGATTCTGGGGCTCGGAATTCTGTTCCTGCTGGTGGCGCTCGGCGACGGGACTCCGTTCTACCGGCTCTGGTATTCGGTGGTCCCCTACGTCAACAAGACGCGGGCGCCAGGCATCGCCTTCTACCAGGTCGGGTTCGCGGTGGCGGTCCTGGCGGCGCTCGGGGCCGAGCGGCTGGAGCGGGGGGAAGGGAAGACCTGGGCGTTGAGCGGCATGGTCGCCGGCGGAGTGTTGGCCCTGCTGGCCGTGGTCGGGACCTTCGGCGCGATCGCCACGTCGTACGCCCAGAGCCACCCGGAGTTCGCCCAGTGGGCACCGGCGGGTGCCGCCGCGGCGCAGACGCCGATCGTGATCGGAGCGGTGGGGAGTGCGCTCGCCCTGATCCTGGTGGCTGGATTCGTCTGGATCAACTTCCAGCGGCCCATTCCCGCCCCCGTCTTCGCGATGGGGCTGGTATTCCTGGTGGGCGCCGATCTGTACCGCGCAGGGGAGGGTTTCTGGCACTGGAGCTCGCCCGAGAAGGAGCAGAACGCGTCTGACGCCGTCATCCAGCGGCTCCAGGCCACGCCACTCCCATACCGGGTCTTCGATCCCCTCAAGGTCTATGCGCGTGACGCCTTGATGACCTATGACGTCCCGCAGGTCACGGGGTACCACGGCAACCACCTCCAGACCTACCTCGACCTGGTAGGCGGCGAGGATGGGGTGAACCTCCTGCACTCGCAGAACCTCTGGAAACTGCTCGACGTACGGTACCTGATCTGGCCCGACACCGTCTCCCTGCATGCATATCATCGCGTCATGGGCCCGGTGCAGACCGGCCTGGGGCGCACCGCCTATCTGTATGCGGCGGACAGTGCGCTCGAGTATGCGCGGGTGGTTGCGGCCGGGGTGAAGGCGGACACCAGCCAGATCGTTCCGACCCTGATGGATGCGCGGCTCGACTATCACCGGCTCGTGCTGTTCAGTCCCGACCAGCCCGTGAATCCCTTGCCGGTGACCGCCATGCCTGCGCCGCCGGCGTCGAAGGCGACCGTGACCAAATGGGCTCCGGGAGCGATCACCATCGCGATTACGCCGCCGACGGACAGTGAGCGGTACCTGGTGGTGAGCGAGAACTGGTACAAGGACTGGAAGGCGACCGTGAATGGCGGGCCGGCGCAGGTGATCCGAGGAGACCAGTCGCTGATCACCGTTCTCCTCCCGGCGGGCGCGCGGACGGTGGAGTTGGCGTTCCGGCCCGATGACTACGCGAAGGGGAAGACCATCACGCTGGTGTCCTTGTTCTTGATCATCCTCTTCGGGGCCGTCCCGTTGGTGATGCGACGGGTG
>DATBCM010000319.1:0-3288 GCA_036270455.1 Gemmatimonadales bacterium
GGTCAGGGCCGCGGTCAGCGTGGTCTTGCCGTGGTCCACGTGCCCGATCGTCACGACGTTTACGTGCGGCTTCGTCCGCTCGAACTTGGCTTTTGCCATGGTCTCCTCAGTTAACCCTTCACCTTCGAAACAATCTCCTCAGCCTTGGCCTTCGGGACCTCGGAGTAGTGGCTGAACTGCATGGAATAAATCGCACGGCCCTGGCTCATCGAGCGCAGCGTCGTCGAGTAGCCGAACATCTCGGCCAGCGGCACGCTGGCGGCCACCACCTGGGCATCGGCGCGCTGGGTCATCCCGCCGATTTTACCGCGCCGCGACGACAGATCGCCGATGACCTCACCCATGTAGTCGGACGGGGTCACGACTTCGACGTCCATCACCGGCTCCAGCAGCACCGGATGGGCCTGCCGCGCCGCCTCCTTCACCGCCATCGATCCCGCGATCTTGAACGCCATTTCGCTCGAGTCGACGTCGTGGTAGGAGCCGTCCACCAGCTCCACCTTCACGTCCACCATCGGATAACCCGCGAGCACGCCGTTCTCGAGCGCTTCCTTCACGCCCGCCTCGATCGGGTTGATGTATTCCTTGGGAATGGACCCGCCCACGATGTTGTCCTCGAACACGAAGCCGGTGCCGGCCTTGCCGGGCTCGAGGTGGATGACCACGTGCCCGTACTGGCCGCGGCCGCCCGACTGGCGGATGAACTTCCCTTCGACGTATTCCACGCGCTTCCGGACCGTCTCGCGGTAGGCCACCTGCGGGCGGCCGACGTTGGCTTCGACCTTGAACTCGCGCTTCATGCGGTCGACGATGATCTCGAGGTGCAGCTCGCCCATCCCCGAAATGATGGTCTGGCCGGTCTCGGCGTCCGAATGCACGCGGAACGTGGGGTCCTCTTCGGAGAGCTTCTGCAGCGCGACGCCCAGTTTGTCCTGGTCGGCCTTGGTCTTGGGCTCGATGGCCACCGAGATCACCGGCTCGGGGAACTTCATCGCCTCGAGGATGATCGGGTGGTTTTCGTCGGCCAGGGTGTCCCCGGTCCGCGTGTCCTTGAGCCCGATGGCGGCCGCGATCTCACCGGCGCGCACCTCTTCGATCTCCTCCCGTTTGTTGGCGTGCATCTGGAGGAGACGGCCGATGCGTTCCTTGCGGTCCTTGGTGCTGTTGTACACGTACGACCCGGCGGCCAGAACGCCCGAATAGACGCGGAAAAACGTGAGGCGCCCCACGTAGGGGTCGGTCATGATCTTGAACGCCAGCGCCGCGAAAGGCTCCTCGTCGGACGCCTTCCGCTCGGCGTGGGTCTCGTCGTGGTGCGGCAGATGTCCCTGGATGGCGACGACGTCCACCGGCGCGGGGAGGTAATCCACCACCGCATCGAGCAGCGCCTGCACGCCCTTGTTCTTGAACGCCGCGCCGCAGAGGACCGGGACCACGCTGCCGTGGATGGTCGCCTTGCGGAGCACGGCGCGAATCTCTTCTTCGGTGAGCGGCTGACCTTCGAGGTACTTGTGGAGAATGGCGTCGTCGTACTCCACGATCATCTCGAGCAGCTCGTGCCGCATCACGGCGATGCGCTCCTTGAGCGCCTCGGGGATGGGGCCCTCCACGTACTTCTTGCCCAGGGTCTCGTCATCGTACACGATCTCGACCTGCCGGATGATGTCCACGAGACCGGTGAACAGCTCCCCGGACCCGAGCGGCAGGTGGATCGGAATGGCCTTGGCGCCGAGCCGGTCCTTCACCATCGCGAGGCAGCGGTCGAAGTCGGCGCCGACGCGGTCCATCTTGTTGACGAAGATGACACGGGGGACGCGGTACCGGTCGGCCTGACGCCAGACGGTCTCGGTCTGCGGCTCCACGCCGCCCACGGCATCGAGCACGGTCACGGCGCCGTCGAGAACGCGGAGCGAGCGCTCCACTTCGACGGTGAAGTCCACGTGGCCGGGGGTGTCGATGATGTTGATGCGGTACTGGGTGCCGAGGCGGGTCCAGAACGCGGTGGTGGCGGCGGAGGTGATGGTGATGCCGCGCTCCTGTTCCTGCTCCATCCAGTCCATGGTCGCGGTGCCGTCGTGCACTTCGCCCAGTTTGTAGTTCCGCCCGGTGTAATACAGGATCCGTTCGGTCGTAGTCGTTTTCCCGGCATCAATGTGGGCCATGATGCCGATGTTCCGAATGTGATCGAGCGGCGTCGTCCGTGCCATAAGCTCCTGAAATCCCTCTTCCTTCAGCAAAAATGCGGGGCGACCGTGTCGTCCCCGACGGGGACCGGTCTCGCTCCGCTCACATCCGGGAGGACCAGGCCTCCCAGGATGGGCTACGTATGTGTGCTACCGACTACCAGCGATAATGCGCGAAGGCGCGATTCGCCTCGGCCATCTTGTGCGTGTCTTCCTTCTTCTTGATCGTCTCGCCTTCGCCCTTCGACGCGAGAATCATCTCCGCGGCAAGACGCTCCGACATGTCCTTCTCCCGGCGCGAGCGGCTGTAGGTGATGAGCCACCGCATGGCCAGGGCAGTCCGGCGCTCCGGCCGCACTTCGACCGGCACCTGATACGTCGCGCCACCGACGCGGCGGGACTTCACCTCGAGGGCCGGCTTGGCGTTGGACAGCGCCTGCTTGAACACGTTCACGCCCGGCTGCCCGGTGCGCTGCTCGATGAGGTCCATCGCGCTGTAGAACAAGCGCTCCGCGATCGACTTGTTGCCGCCGCTCATCAGGTTGTTCAAGAACTTCGAAACCGTCTGGCTGTCGTATCGCGGATCGGGCGGTACGGGCCGGCGGACAGATTTCTTCCGGCGGCTCATTTGCCGGCCGCTTTCGGACGCTTGGCACCGTACTTGGAGCGCGACTGCTTCCGATCGGTCACCCCGGCGGAGTCGAGCGTGCCGCGGATGATGTGATACCGGACGCCCGGCAGGTCCTTCACGCGGCCGCCGCGGATCATCACGATCGAGTGCTCCTGAAGATTATGCCCTTCACCCGGGATGTACGCCGTCACCTCGAACCCGTTGGTCAGCCGGACGCGTGCGACTTTGCGTAGGGCAGAATTGGGTTTCTTCGGCGTCGTGGTGTAGACGCGGGTGCACACGCCACGCTTTTGCGGATTGCCGCGCAGCGCGGGGGCCTTCTCCTTGGACGCCACGTCCTTGCGGCCATGGCGAACGAGCTGATTGATAGTCGGCATACGCTCCGGTACTGGCTCCAAAAAGTCGGGAAATAGACTTGAAAGCTAAGGGGGGACTTGGACTTGGGTCAACCCCGACCCCCCCGTAACAAAGGGG
>DATBCM010000320.1:0-2817 GCA_036270455.1 Gemmatimonadales bacterium
CTGATCTCCTTCCAGGCGGCGTCCAACACGACGGATTTCGATTGGGTGGCGTCGAGATGCACCACCCACGGGCCGGCCGCCTTCCGGTACGCCTCGAGCACGCGGGCGTGAAACGCGTCGCCCTCGCGTTCGATACGGTCCTGCTCCTTCCGGGCCTTCCGCTGCCGCTCCCGGCCCACGTCGACCGGCACGTCGAGCACCAGGGTGAGATCGGCCGCGAGCCCCCCCGTCGCGATCTGGAGGGCGGCCTGCACGGCGTCCGCGGAAAGCCCGCGGCCCGCCACCTGATACGCCCGGGTCGACAGGTCGAACCGGTCGGCCAGGACCACCTGCCCCCCGGCGAGAGCGGGCCTGATCTGCTTCTCCACCAGGTCCGCGCGCGCCGCGAGATAGAGAAACAACTCGGACGCCGGGCTGAGCTCGTGGCGCGACTTGAGCACGATCTTCCGCGCCGCCTCCGCCACCGGCGTCCCGCCCGGTTCCCGGACCATCAGCACTTGCCGCCCTTCCGCCAGAAAGCGCGCACTGATCCCGCGCACCAGCGTGGACTTCCCCGCGCCCTCCGGCCCCTCCACCACGATGAACAACGTCAGCCCAGCGTGATGATGGGGCTGGCCGAGCCCTTCTTGATCCCTTCGAAGATACGCTCGTTCACCTTGGCCATGAGCTTTTCGAAGTTCGCCTGGGCGGCGACTACCTGCTGGTACACCGCATGTCCCTGGACGGCGTGGAGCGCCCGGTCGTACGCCTCCACCTGCTCCTTGGCCGGCTCGATCCCCGCCTGGGCGCCCCGCTCGATCTCGACCGCCAACCGTTCGACCTCGGCGAGCTGCTTGAGGACGTCCTGGTCCTCCCGCATCCGGTCGTTGGCGCGCTTCAACGCCTTGTATTCGTCGGTCTGACCCAGCAGCCGTCCGAGCTCCACCGCCTTGTCGTCGATCACACACCCTCCCCAGGGAACGCCAGCGCGAACCGCGGCCGGCCAAACAGGTCGTCGTGAATGCCAATGCGGCGCCATCCGTATTCGTGCGCGAGCGTCCGCACCTCGGATCCCCGTCGCTCGTCGATCTCGAGGGCCAGCAGGCCGCCGGGCTCGAGCAGCGGCGCCGCACCCGCCAACAGTGCCCGGGTGGCGTCGAGGCCGTCGGCCCCGCTGACCAGCGCCTCACGCGGTTCGAAGACCCGCACCGAGGGCTCGAGGGCGTCGTACTCCGCATCCGTCAGGTACGGCGGATTGGAGACGATCACGCGATAGCGGGATCCCGCGAGCGGTCCCAGCAGGTCTCCCTCGCTGACCTCCACGGGCACCCGCGGATTCACGCGCGCCACGTTTTCGCGGGCGAGCGAAACCGCCTGCGGTGACCGCTCCGTCGCCACCACCTGCGCAAAGTCGCCCTCCTGCGCCAAGGCGAGGGCGATGCAGCCCGTGCCGGTGCCGACGTCCGCGGCGAGGCCCTGCCCACCGCGGTTGCCGGCCCACTCCAGCACCAGACCCACCAACCCCTCCGTCTCGGGACGCGGAATCAAGGCGCGCGCGTCCACGAGGAGGTCGAGGGTGCGGAAGCCCGCGCGCCCCACCGCGTAGGGAAAGGGCGCGCCTCCCGCCCGGCGACCCACCGCCTTCCAGAACCGGTCCGCCAGCTCCGGGAGGGCGGCGCCATCGCGATTCAGCCACACGTCGCCCGGCGTCCGGCCCTCGACCGCGGCCCAGAGCGCCGTGGATTCCCGTTTCGGATTCAACACACCAGCCTGCTGCAGCCGCTCCGTCGCCTTGCTCAGTGCTTCACCGACCGATCCCGAGGGGCGAGTCTCCTCAGGCACTCAGGCGCTCCTTCTCGCCTTCGGAGCGGAGGGCCGTGAGGACCGCGTCCAGATCGCCGTTCATCACATCGGACAGATTGTGCGTCGTGAAGTGAATCCGGTGATCGGTCAGCCGGTTCTGCGGGAAGTTGTAGGTCCGGATCTTCGCGGAGCGATCCCCGGTTCCCACCATGGCCCGGCGGTCCCGCGCCCGGGCCGCTTCCTGCTCGGCGATCATCCGGTCGAGGAGCCGGGACCGGAGAATTTCCAGCGCCTTGATCTTGTTCTGCAGCTGGGACTTCTGATCCTGGCATTGGACCACGAGTCCGGTCGGCAGGTGCGTCACCCGCACGGCGCTGTCCGTGGTGTTCACGCTCTGCCCGCCTGGGCCCGAGGAGCGGAAGACGTCGATCCGGAGATCCTTCTCCTCGATGTTGACGTCGACCTCTTCAGCCTCCGGCAACACGGCGACGGTGGCGGCGGAGGTGTGGATCCGGCCCTGGGCTTCGGTCTCGGGCACGCGCTGGACCCGGTGCACGCCAGATTCATAGCGAAGCGTGCCGTAGGCCTTGGACCCGCGGACGGCGAAGATCACTTCCTTGATGCCGCCGAGCGTGGCGTCGGAATGCTCGGTGACTTCGATCTTCCAGCGGCGGCGTTCGCAGAACCGGGTGTACATCCGGTAGAGGTCGGCGGCGAAGAGCGCTGCCTCATCCCCGCCGGTACCGGCCCGGATTTCGACGATGGCGTCGCGGTCGGCGAGGGGGTCGGGGGGCGTGAGTAGGTCCGCCAGGCGCCGCTCGAGCTCCTCGATCTCGGGGCGGAGCCGCTCCACGTCGGTGCGGGCGAGCTGCGACAGCTCGGGGTCCCGGTCCTGAAGCACCTCGCGCGCCTGCCCGAGCTCCCGCTCGAGGCGGTTCAGCCGCTCGTGCGCCTGGCGGACCTGCTCGAGCCGGGCGTGCTCGCGGCCCAGCTGCTTCAGCTTGGCCGGATTCCGCGCGGTCTCGGGGTCGGCCA
>DATBCM010000321.1:0-1675 GCA_036270455.1 Gemmatimonadales bacterium
GCCGCGGGCGTGCTGGTCGAACACGCCGTTGAAGAGCTCGTGGCTCTCGCAGTGCGGCTGGGCGTGGTCGATGGTGGTGTGGTAGTCGACGTGCTGCCGGCCGCTGAGTACCGACAGGCCGTTCAAGATCAGGGAAGCGCCCGTTCCTGCCAGCACGGCGCCCAGGTCGTGCCGTGACAGGCCGGCGCCCAACGCGATCGACGTCGACCGCAACACGCTGTCCCGGCCCTGATGGGACTGGGTCGTGGCGATGTGACTCGTCTTCGCCCCTTCGCGCTGCACGCGCACGTAGTCCAGCGTTGCACCCTGCCCGAGCACGATCTCGGTCACGCTGTTCGACAGGGAATCGCCGGCCCCCGAGTCCTCGTGGCTTTCGATCACGGTGGCCCGGGACTGGTCACCCAGAACGATCAGGACCCGGGGCGTGGCCATGACGGTGCCGTTCCCTTCGAAGCGGTGCGACAACCGAATCGGCGACGACACGTCAGTCTTGGCGGGGACCGACACGACCTGGACGTCGTCCAGAAACGCCGTGGCCAGAGCGGTAAAGGGATTCGCGGCGAGGTCGGCGTAGCGCCCCAGATGGGCCTGGGCGATGTCCCCGGCACTCGACAGGTCTCCGACCCGCAAGGCCTTGGCGCCATTGGCGTCGACGCTCCACCGGGACGTGGCCGTCCCGTACGATGTCCCGGCGATGGCCCGAACATCCGTAAACCGCCAGGCTTCCTGTCTGGTGGTGGGGAATCCGACCTCCGCGAACCGGGACGCGCCCCTTTCGCGAAGCTCCGTGATCCAACTGCTCACGCGCTCACCGCTTCCGGCTTGATCCAGTCGTAGCCCTTGTCCTCGAGCTCGAGCGCCAGTTCCTTGCCACCCGATTTGACGATCCGCCCGCCGGCCAGGACGTGCACCCGGTCGGGCACGATGTAGTTGAGGAGCCGCTGGTAGTGGGTGACGACCACCGTCGCGGTATCGGGGCGGCGCAGGGCATTCACCGCTTCGGCGACGGTCTTCAGGGCGTCGATGTCGAGCCCCGAATCGGTCTCGTCGAGAATGGCGAGCGTCGGTTCGAGCACTGCCATCTGCAGAATCTCGTTCCGCTTCTTCTCACCACCCGAGAACCCATCGTTCACGGCGCGATTCAAGAACGAATCATCCCAGCCGATCTGCTTCAGCTTCTTCTCGAGCACCGACAGGAAATCGAGCGGATCGAGCTCCTCCTGCCCGCGATGCTTGCGGATGGCGTTGAGTGCCGACCGCAGGAAGTACGAGTTCGTGATGCCGCGGATGGCGACCGGATACTGGAACGCCAGGAACACGCCCTCGCGCGCGCGCTCCTCGGGATTCATATCGAGCAGGTCCTTCCCGCGGTACGTCACCGTGCCCCCGGTGACCGCGTAGGCCGGATGACCCGCGAGGACGGCGGCGAGGGTGCTCTTGCCGGAGCCATTGGGCCCCATGATCGCGTGAACCTCGCCCGCTTTGACCGTCAGATCGAGACCCCGGAGGATCTCCTGCTTGGCGTCGCTTGCGACGGTGGCCTTGAGGCCGTTGATCTCGAGCATCACGGCGCTCACCCGACGCTCCCTTCCAGAGAGATGCCGAGGAGGTTCTGGGCTTCGACGGCGAACTCCATCGGCAGCTCCTTGAACACTTCCTTGCAGAATCCGTTGAC
>DATBCM010000322.1:0-9519 GCA_036270455.1 Gemmatimonadales bacterium
ATTGGGGCCCCCCGGGCGACGACACCGCGTTGTCGCCCGGGGGGCCCCCTCGCCATTCCGGCCTTGCATTCTGCGAGGGGGGACCCGATACTATCGACCTATCAGATTGGCCCAAAATGACTTAAGCCGTCGGAGGGACTAGGGTGCGCTGGTTCGGCGTCAAGAAAGCGGAGGCGACCGTTCCGTCCCCGCAGACGCTTTTGCGGGCGGTCTACGCCGGCCGGCTCTCCCTGGCGGTCGCCATCTACGTGACCGCCGCCGCCCGGGTCGCGGTGGCCCAGCCGCTGCAGGTCCTGGTCGTTTCGTTCGTTCTCATCGCCGCCATCGTCTTTACCGCCTGGTCGTACTGGCGGAGCCATTTCCGGGCGGTCCCGCCCTCGGAGACGTTCCTCTACCTCCAGGCGATCTTCGACGCGGCGCTGATCACCACCGTGGTGCACATGACCGGGGGCGCGGATTCAGATTTCGCGACCCTCTACGTGCCGTTGATCGCCGTGATCGCGGTGCTCATGCCTCCGCAGTCGACGGCCCTCGTCACCACCCTCGTCGGCCTCGTCTACTTCGCCGACATCTTCTTCGGCCACCGCGGCGCCCCCGTCGCCCCTGGCCTGTTCATCCAGCTGGGCGTCTTCGCGGCAGTGGCGGCGGTCACGGCCTATTTCGCGTCCCGCGTCAAGGTGATGGGCGCGGAGCGGGAGGCCCTGGCCGGAGAGCTCCAGCAGGTCCGCCTCGAAGCTGACGACGTCCTCCGGAACCTGCGCACCGGCGTGATGACGGTCGACGCGTCCGGCAAGCTCCTCTACTCCAATCCCGCCGCCGAGGCACTCCTGGGGTTCAGCGCGGACGAATGGTGGGACAAGCCCATCATGCCCGAGCTCGCCCGCCTGGCGCCCGAATTCTGGGCCGCTATCATCGCCACCGCGCGCCGCGGCGTGCGGCTCATGCGGGTGGAGGCGAGCGTCCGGCGCGGGGACCGGGTATTCCCGATCGGTCTCACCACCACCACCATCGAGGGTCCGAAGGGGGAAATGCCCCGGGTGACGGCCATCTTCGCCGACATCTCGGACTCCAAGCGCCTTCAGGAGCTGCACCTCCGCGCCGAGCGTCTCGAGGCGGTGGCGGAGCTGTCGAGCTCCCTGGCGCACGAGATCAAGAACCCCCTCGCGTCCATCCGCTCGTCGGTGGAACAGCTCTCACGCTCGTCGCGGGCCAACGCGGATGAGAAGTTCCTGGCGAACCTGATCGTCCGGGAAAGTGACCGGCTGTCGCGCCTCCTGTCCGAGTTCCTCGATTTTTCCCGAGTCCGCGTGACCGAATACCGGGTCCTGGATCTGGTCGAGGTGGCGGGCGCGGCGACCCGGATGATCGAAGAGCGGGAGGACTTCCCGGAGGACGCGGAGATCACGCTCGAGGGCTCCCCCACGCCCATGGAGGGGGACGAGGACCTGGTGCACCGGGTGATATCGAATCTCGTCCTCAACGCGGCGCAGGCCGCCGGGAAGGGCGCGAAGATCGAGGTCCGCATCGGTCCCGCCGCCCCCGGGGACCTCCCGTCCGGCGCCGGGATCGAGAACCCGGTGCGGCTGCAGATCTCGGACAACGGCCCCGGCATCCCCGACGCGGTCCGGGAGCGGCTGTTCGAACCGTTCGTCACCGGGCGGGTGGGCGGCACCGGCCTGGGCCTCGCGATCGTGCAGCGCGCCGTCGAAGCCCACCGCGGGCTGGTGCTGGTCGACTCCACCACCGGTTCCGGCACGACGTTCACGATTTTCTTCCCCGCTGCCCGGCAACGAGAGGAAGCCGCATGAGCGCTCAGCCCTCGATCCTGGTCGTGGACGACGAGTCCGGCATCCTCCAGACCTTGCAGATCCTCCTGAAGAACGAAGGGTTCGAGGTCACCACGGCGCAGGGGGGCAAGGCCGGTTTGGAGGCCCTCAAAGCTCACGCCCCGGACATCGTGTTGACCGACGTCCGGATGCCGCAGGTCACCGGGATCGACATCCTCGCGGCGGTGCGGCAACAGGACCCCGAGACCCCGGTCATCCTCATGACCGCCCAGGCCTCGCTCCAGACCGCTATTCAGGCCGTCAACGAAGGCGCTTTCTATTACATCCAGAAGCCGTTCTCCAACGACGACATGGTGGCCATCTGCCGCCGCGCCGCCGACTACCGGAACCTCCGGGCCGAGAACAAGCAGCTCAAGCAGGAGATCAGGCGGCGGGAGCGCTCCGGGCAGGTGAAGCCGCTGGGCAAGGCGCGCCCCTTCAGCGACGTGATGCGGCTGGCCGAGCAGGTGGCGCCCACCGAGAGCACGGTGCTGATCCAGGGTGAGTCGGGGACCGGAAAGGAAGTCATCGCCCGGTACATCCACGAGCTGTCGGCCCGGAACGAGGGGCCCTTCCTCTCGTTGAACTGCGGAGCCCTGCCGGAGAGCCTGCTCGAGTCGGAGCTCTTCGGGCACGTGAAGGGCTCCTTCACCGGGGCGGTGCGGGACAAGCAGGGACTCTTCGCCGCGGCGCGCGGGGGCACCTTCTTCCTCGACGAAATCGGCGAGATGTCCCCGGCCACCCAGGTGAAACTCCTGCGCGTGCTGCAGGAGCGGGAGGCGATCCCGGTCGGTGGCACGGAGGCGATCCCCCTGGACGTGCGCGTGGTGGCCGCGACCAACCGCGACCTGGAAGAAGAGATCAAACGCGGCCGCTTCCGGACCGACCTGTTTTACCGGCTCAACGTCATCGCGATCCACCTGCCGCCCCTCCGGGACCGGCGCGACGACATACCGATCTTCGTGGATGCCTTCCTCAAGCGCATCGCCAAGGAGCACAACGAGGAGCCGAAGGCGCTCGCCACCGAGACGCTCGATGCCATCATGGCCTACGACTGGCCCGGGAACGTCCGCGAGCTGGAGAATGCCCTGGAACGTGCGGTCGTGCTGGTGAAGGGAACTCAGATCCCGGTCACCGCGATCCCGGACAAGATCACCGAGCGGAAGGCGGAGCCGCTGGTTACGGAACAGTCCCGAGCCAATCCGACGCTCGACGTCATCGAGCAGGCATACATCACCTGGGTCCTGCGGGCGGAGGGTGGGAACAAGACCCGGGCGGCGGAAGTGCTGGGGATCGACCCGTCCACACTCTACCGCAAGCTTTCGAAGTACGAAGGCTCGGCGGGATCCAGTGACAGCTGAGGTGGAGCACATCGAGGGGGATCCGGTCGGGGCAGCCACGCTGGAGCGGCTGGCCCTGGCGCCGCGCTACAACACCTGGATGTTCGAGCGCATCCGCCCCTGGGTGGGCGACCAGGTGCTGGAGATCGGCGCCGGCATCGGCAACCTCTCGGCGTTCCTGGCCGAGCGCCCTCGCGTGACGCTGACGGACACCTCCCGCGCCTACCTCGAGGCTCTCCGCACGCGGTTCGCCGGTCGGCCGAATGTGAAGGTGGCCCGGCTCTTTCTCCCCGACGTGGACCCGGGCACCTTCGATCCTCCGTATGACACGGTGATCTGCCTCAACGTGCTCGAGCACGTCGAGGACGACGCCCGGTCCCTCAACGGCATTCTGACACTGCTCCGGCCGGGAGGGCGGCTGGTGCTTCTGGTTCCCGCCCTGCCGTCACTGTACGGCACCCTGGATCGTGCGTTGGGCCACTATCGCCGGTACGGGAAGCGTGATCTCGAGGCACGAATGACCCGGGCCGGTTTCCGGATGGAGCACACCGAGTACTTCAACCTGGGGGGAATTCCCGGCTGGTGGTTGACGGGGAGGGTCCTGCGTCGCCAGTTGATTCCCCAGGGATCTCTCAGGCTGTACGACGCCCTGGTCCCCCTCTTTCGCTTCGAGCGCTTTCTGCCGTGGCGCGTGGGGCAGTCCCTCATCGCGGTCGGAGCCCGTCCGTGAGCACTATCCCGGCGACGTCTGGTCGTCCCCTGCGGCTGTCGGTGGTCGTGCCCGCCTATAACGAGAGCGGCACCATCGAGACGGTGGTCGCGCGGCTCCGCGAGATCGGGCTGCCGATGGAGATCATCGCCGTGGACGATTGTTCTACGGACGGCACCGGCGCCATCATCGACCGCCTGCTGGCAGAAGGACGCATCGAGAAGTGGTTGAAGCATCCGGTCAACCGGGGGAAGGGGGCGGCGCTCCGGACGGCCTTTGCCGAGGCCACCGGGGACGTGGTCGTGGTTCAGGACGCCGACCTGGAGTACAACCCAACGGACCTTCCGGTCCTGCTCGAGCCGATCCGCCGGGGAGAGGCCGATGCGGTGTTCGGGTCCCGCTTCCAGAGCGGGCCGCGCCGGGTGCTGTTCTTCTGGCACGCGGTCGGCAACCGCCTGCTCACCCTCGCCTCCAACATCTTCACCAATCTCAACCTGTCGGACATGGAGACGTGCTACAAGCTGATCCGCCGCGATCTCCTCCAGCGCCTGCCGCTTACGTCGGACCGGTTCGGCTTTGAGGTGGAGATCACGGCCCGCCTGTCGCAGGCCAACGCGAGGATCTGGGAGCTGCCCATCTCGTACAGCGGCCGTACCTACGCGGAAGGGAAGAAAATCACCTGGCGGGACGGCATCGCCGCCTGCTTCCATATCCTCCGCTACAACCTGCTCCCACCGGGTGGGGACTGGCGGTCGCACTGACCGACGCCAGCGGCGTCACACGCAGCACCGGCGCCGCCGCACTCCTCGCCGCTCTGGCGGGTGGCGTCCTCTCCTGGAATCACTTTCTCGTCGGCGTCTTCTACGACGACGGCATCTACGCGGGGCTGGCCTGGGCCCTCGGCCATGGTGCCGGCTTCGTGTACCCGAACCTCCCCGGTGCGCCTGCCGCCGTCCACTTCCCGCCATTGTTCCCGCTCCTCCTGGCGCCCTTGTTCGGAATCTGGTCTCCCGCCGTCGCCGGCGCGATCGGCCGAGTGCTGGGCATCATCTGCTTCGCGCTGGCGTGCCGCTCGATCGTGCGGCACGCGGTCTCCCTGCGCCTGCTCGGAGACGACCTGTCCCCATGGGTGGCCGAGGGCCTGGTCGCCGCCGTCGCCTTCGCCATTCCGGTGCTGAGCATCCTGGGGGTCCTGCTTTCTGAACCGGCATTCACTCTGACGCTGGCCGTCACTCTCGTGCTTGGCGACCGTCCAGCGGCCGAGTGGTCTGGAGGCCGTGCCTGGGGGGTCGGGCTTCTGGCGGCGGCTGCGCTGCTGTTGCGCTCGGTGGGCCTGGCGGCGCTGGCCGGTCTCCTGGTGGTGGCGTGGCGCATGCGACTTCCGCGGCGTCACGTACTCGCCGTCGCGATGCCCAGCCTGGTCGCGGGTCTCGGATGGGGACTCTGGGTGATGGTGCACCAGGCGGGAATCGATCCGGCCATCCGTCCCGACTATGGCTCGTATCTCGAAATCGTCCACGATGCCGGAGTGCGGACGTTCGTAGGATCCCTCACCGACCTGCCAAGGCCCCTGTCGGTTCTCACGCTCAACTGGGTTCCCGCCACGTGGGTCTACTACGCGCTCGGGATTCCGGCCCTCGTCGTGGGCGGCTGGGGCATCTGCGTCCTCACCCGCCGGTCGCTCCTCGGCTGGGTCCTCATCGCCTACCTCGGGATGCTGGCGTTGTGGCCCTATCCTCCAGACCGTTTCTTGTGGGCCATTCTCCCATGGCTGGCGCTGGCCTGGGCCGCGGGCGCGCTGGCCCTGTGGCGCCGGAAGAGCCGGGTCCTGCAGGCGGGCGTGGCGCTGCTCGCCCTGTCCCTCGCCTACGGGTACGTCCGGTACGAGGTCCGGGGGCTCAGTGGCCACTGGTGGGATCTGACGGCGGGCAGGATCTCGACCAACATGGCGGAGCTGCTCCCGGCCATCGACTCATTGCCCGCGAGCGCGGTGGTGGCGACCGACAACGAGCCATTGGTCTGGCTCTATACGCGCCGGCAGGCCGTTCCCTTCTATCTCTTTGCGTACAGCGGCCGGCAGCTCCTCCAGCCCCTGCCTGAGCTTCAGCTCTCCTATCTCCGGCGCAACGGGGTCACGCACGTGCTGCTCTCTGGGCTCAGCACCGGATCCGCCGAGCAGCTCGACCGCCTGCTGGGTGCATATCCCGGGGTGCTCACGATCACGCGCCGGTGGTCGGGGGGCCGGGCCCTCTTCGAGCTCAAGCGTGATCACCCGTAACCGGGCCTGCCTTGCCGTGGGGCTCGTGGCTGCTCTCGTCCATGCGGGGGTGCTCAAGAACGGCTTCGCCGGAGATGACGGGCACATCATTCTCGGCAACGCGCTGGTCCACCAGTGGAGCGGTGTGTGGCGGGCGTTCGGCGCTTCCTACTGGCCCCCTGCCTTCGGCGGACTGCTCTACCGTCCGTTGACGGTGGCTTCGTACGCCGTGGACTGGCAGCTCGGGGGTGGTGGGCCGCTCTGGTTCCACATCGTGAATGTGGGCTGGCATGTCGTGGCCAGTGTGCTGGTCGTGCTCCTGGCGGACGCGTGGGGCGGGCGCGCCGTCGCTCTTCTGGCGGGGCTCCTCTTCGCCGTTCATCCCGTTCACGTGGAAGCGGTCGCGAACGTCGTTGGGCGCGCCGAGCTGATGGCGACGACGTTCACGCTCGCGGCGGTCTACACGGCCGTGCAGCTGGACCGGCCGTGGTGGAGTGCCGCGCTCTGGGGTCTTGGGCTGCTGAGCAAGGAGAGCGCGGGCGTGGGCCCCGTGCTGGTCGGGCTCGCCTGGTGGGCGGGTGTCGGGGCGCCCCGGCCGTCCCGGGGGCGGATGGGGCTCTTCGCGGGGGCGTGGGGCGCGGCAGGCGCCGCGTGCCTCACGGCGGCCTACCTGGTGTTGGCCGGGGTCACGGGATCCGCCAGCATGGCCCCGGTATTTGCGGGGCACGGCGCGATGGCGGTTCGGCTGACGGCGGTGTCCGAAATGGCCGACCTGGTCCGCCTCCTCCTCGCTCCGGTCACCCTCCGCGTCGACTACTCTCCGGCGGAGCGTACCATCGTCACGAGCGTGTTCGACGGGCGCTTCCTGGCGGGGCTCCTCCTGGTGGTCCTCTGGGGGATACTCGTGGTAACCGCCTGGCGCCACGGCCGTCGAGTGGAGGTGCTGGGATTGCTGTGGATCCTCGTGGCCTACCTGCCGGTCTCGAACCTCATCGTGCCCATTGGGCTCCTGATGGGCGAGCGAACGCTCTACCTAGCCTCGGCCGGACTGGTCCTCGCGCTGGCGGGAATGGCCGTGCGACTGCCCGTCCGCCCTTCCACGCTGGCCGCTGCAGCCGCCTGCGTCGTCGCCCTGGGCGCGCTCCGGACCGTCCTGCGCGTACCCATCTGGCACGACAACCTCCGCGTCGCGCTGAGCATCGTGGAGGATTCGCCGAAATCGTACCAGGGTCCGATGGCGAGCGCGGGCATCTTTCTCGAGGCCCGGAGGCCGGCGCAGGCGCTCGAATACGCCGACACGGCCGCGGCGATCTTTCCACTCGACCCCCGTCCGTACTTGATCGGCGCGCACGCGGCACTCAAACTTGGACGCATGTCCACCGCCGATTCTTTACTCGCCCTCGCCGACCATCGCTGTCTTCCCTGCCGGGGCGTGTATGATGCGGAGGCGGCGGTCGCGCTCGCGATGGGAGATACCGCCATCGCCGACTCGCTCCGGTCTCACCTGCGCCGGCGGGGGGCTCGTTGACACTGACTGCCAAGCGGATCTACTGGACGGTCGCGCTTTGCGCACTGGTCACCTATCTGGGGGCGCTGGCGAACCACTACTCGTGGGACGATACGCCCATCATCGTCAACAACGACCTGGTGCATTCCTGGAGCGGCCTCTGGCGTTCATTCGCCGCGCCGTATTGGCCGCCCTCGTGGGGCGGGTTGGTGTACCGTCCGCTGCTCCTGGCGTCATTCGTGATCGACTGGAAGGTCGGCGGCACGGCCTTCCCCCACGCCATGAACCTCCTGTGGCACGCCGGCGCGGCGGTCCTGGTGGCAGTGATGGTGCGGCGCTGGGCAGGGGACGCGGCGGCTCTGGTGGGCGGGATTCTCTTCGCGGTGCATCCGGTGCACGTGGAAGCCGTCGCGAATGTGGTGGGACGCGGGGAGCTGACGGCGGGTGCATTCGTCATGCTCTCCGTCTACGCCGCCATTGTGCGCGGCAGTCCGGGGTGGAGCGCGTTCGCCTGGTTGCTGGGACTCCTGTGTAAGGAGAATGCCGCCGTGGCCCCGGTCTGGGTGGCCACGGCCTGGATGCTCGGGTTCGACCGGCCCACCCGCCGGCAGATCTGGTCGTTCGTAGGAGCCTGGGCCGCCGTGGCGATTGTATACGGAGTGGCACGGACCGTCGTCCTGCTCCCATATCCCCAGCACTACGACCGGGCGCCCGTATTCGCCCTGCAGAGCGCGTGGGAGGTCCGCCTGACCGGTGTGTCCGCGCTGGCGGACGTGCTGCGGTTGCTCGTGTTTCCGTTGACGCTCCGCGCCGACTACTCGCCGCAGGAGCGGCCCATCGTGAGCTCGCCACTCGACTGGCGCTTCGGCGTGGGACTCCTCTCGTTGCTGTGCTGGGTGGCGGTCCTGATCCTGGTGTGGAAACGGGGCAACAAGCTGAGCGCCATGGGGCTGCTGTGGATCGCCCTGGCCTACGGCCCCGTGGCGAATATCCTGTTCCCGGTGGGCGTGCTGGTGGCGGAACGGACGCTCTACCTCCCGTCGATCGGCTTGATTCTCGTGGTGGCTCCCTGGGCGGCCAAGCTCCAGGGCCGTCAGCTCTGGATCGCCGCGGCCCTGATCGCCGTGCTCGGCGGCGTGCGGTCCGCCGTCCGCGTCCCGGTCTGGAAGACTGACCGGACGGTGATGATGAGCATCCTCAACGACTCGCCCATGTCGTATCGAGGTCCGATGGGGGCGGGCATCATCTATCTCCAGATCCGGCGTCCCCAGGAAGCGTTCCTGGAGTTCCGCAAGGCGATGGCCATCTATCCGCGGGACGGCCGCCTCTATCTTCTCGCCGCGCACGCCGCCTTCGACCTGGGCCGACCCGGTCTCGCGGATTCACTCCTCGAGCCGGTGCGAAAGGCCTGTGAGCAGTGCGAGCACTTCTATCAGTCAGAGGCGGATATGGCGCGGCAGATCGGAGACTCCGCCGTGGCCGATTCGCTTGAGGCCTGGGACCGCCGAAAACCCCGGGCAGTGCACCCGTAGGGGAGGCTGGCGCTTTGCGGGCGTCTTGCGAAATACCGCCCCCGGCGCGTCTCCATTGGGGTTGCATACCGCAGCCCGAAGTAGCCCAAGTCGTTACTCCATTGTCGGTTACGGTGTTTTTGCCCCATACGGCATGGGCATTGCTGTACTACGGCTCGGCTAGTGTCACCAATCACGCGCCCACAACTCTCTTAGGGGGCAGTCCAAATGAACCGCAAGGGTTTCACGCTCATCGAGCTGTTGATCGTGGTCGTGATCATCGGCATCCTGGCCGCGATCGCGATTCCGAAGTTCGCCAACACCAAGCAGAAGGCGTATGCGGCGTCGATGAAGTCCGACCTCCGCAAC
>DATBCM010000323.1:0-2156 GCA_036270455.1 Gemmatimonadales bacterium
CGTCCGGGTTCTACATGGTCTCGAATCCGGCAGACACCACCTTCCAGATCGAGTCCTGGACGCCACAGGGACCTGCGTGTGTGGGTGAGGCAACTGTGCAGTCATACGACACACTCGGTCACACGTTTGCCGGCACCTTCCAATACACGGTGACACGCAGCTCCCCCAGCCTCTCGGATACCGTCCGAGTGACGCAGGGACGTTTCAGCGGGACGTACCTCCGATAACGAGTCACCCGGCGAAGACCGGGCGCGGTGCTCCGCGGGTGAAACCCAGACGCCTCAGCGCCAGTTAGCTTGGGTAGAGCCATTCGCCCCGGGAGCCTGCATGCGCACGGAAGACGTCCGGTACATCGGCCCCCGCTAGCCGTTGCGCATCTCCAACCCCCGCATTCTCGTCGCAGTATGTCTGGGCTACTTCATGGCCGTGCTGGATTCCACGGTCGTGAATGTCGCCTTGCCGGACATGGCCCACAGTCTGGGGACGGGCATTTCCGGCATGCAGTGGGTGGTGGACGGGTACGCGCTCCTCTTCGCCAGTCTCCTCCTCCCCGCCGGCGCGCTCGGCGACCGCTGGGGCAACCGCGGGACGTTCGCGCTCGGCCTCGCCCTGTTCACGGTGTCGTCGGTGCTCTGCGGAATCGCTCCCAGTCTCTCGTCCCTCATCGTCTTCCGGGGAATCCAGGGGATCGGAGCGGCGATTCAGGTCCCGGCCTCGCTCGCCCTGCTACGAAACCACTATCACGATCAGAAAGAGCGGGCGTATGCCATCGGGATCTGGGCCGCGGCGACGGGGCTTGCCGTCGCCGCCGGACCGGTGGTGGGAGGCGTGCTGACGCACGCGTTCGGCTGGCGGAGTGTCTTCCTCGTCAACTTGCCGATCGGCATCGGCGGCGTGTACCTGACGCTGAAGCATGTCCCGCCGGTGCCGCGAACGCCGGTGGATGCCGACATCGGGACGCAGCTGCTGGCGGTTACCGCGCTGGCGGCCGTCACGTTCGCGCTGATCCAGGGAGGCCCGTGGGGATGGACGTCCCCGGCCGTGCTCGGCGCCGGTGCGCTCGCCGTCGTCACCGGGGCGCTGTGGCTCCGCGCCGAGCGCAGGGCCGTTCATCCCCTCCTGCCGCTCGACCTCTTCCAGAACCCCACCTACAGCGCCGCGAACGCGGTCGGCTTCGCTCTGTCATTCGGATTTTACGGGCAGCTCTTCCTGATGAGTCTGTTCTTCCAGAACATCCAGCACTTCAGCGCGCTCAAGGCGGGGCTCGCGATCCTGCCGCAGACCCTGGTGATGAGCGGCGTGAACTTCGCGTCGGGGCGGCTCACGGCGCGCTATGGCGCGAGAGTGCCGTTGGTCTGGGGACTGTCGATCGGTGGCGTGGGGCTGCTGGGACTGGGGCAGTTGACGGCGACGTCGGCGCTCACGGTGGCCGTGCTCCCGATGCTCGCCGTCGGCGTGGGCTCGGCGCTCACTATGCCGGCGATGACGGCGACGGCCATCGAGCACACCCCGAAGGAACGGGCGGGGATCGGCGCGGCGGTGCTCAATGCGGCCCGCCAGGTCGGCGGCGTGTTCGGCATCGCGTTGCTGGGCGCATTCGTCGCGGGGACCCACTTCATGGGCGGATTCCCGTGGGGCATGCGGCTCGCCGGCGCCCTCTATCTGGGCGCCGGCGTGCTGAGCTGGACGTCGGTGGAACGGGAGGCGAAGTCGTTAAAACACGTGCAGCGCGTCTAGGATCAGGCGCAACGCAGCGGGGTGCGGCAGGAGGAGAATGTGGCCTCCGAACGGCACCGTCTCTCCCGCCAGGCTCAAGCTCGACTCGATGCACAGCCCCAACTGCCCTTTCGTGAGATCCTGCCCCGCCAGCACCTGGTCCGGGGGCTCGACCCCGAACGTCGGCACCGACAGCATGATCATGCGCCCCGTGAGCGACGCCAGCGCGCCGGCATAGGCACCGCAGATGATGTTCGCCGTCTCCATCAACGATGACTTGATCATCCCGTCGAACGCCCCTTCCGCGGGTTCCGTCTGCCCCAGCAGCAACCCCGCCAGACGGCGGGCCCGCTCTTCGGGCATCAGGAACACGAGGGAGCCGGTGACGTCGCCCAGCACCTGCATGGCGACCACCACCACCTTCCGGTCCGCGTACCCCA
>DATBCM010000324.1:0-4506 GCA_036270455.1 Gemmatimonadales bacterium
TGTCCACAATCCCCCGGCCGATCACCGTGTCCACGCCCGCCATTAGATCGTCGTAGTCGGGACCCGGATAATTGTGGTCGATGCCGTCGGAGAAGGCGGTGCCGTAGGCGGTGGACCCGCGCGGATTCACGTACAGCACGAGATACCCGTCGGCCGCGAAGTTCTGGAACATGTAGCTCCAGCCCACGGTGTACTCGGAGTAGGGCCCGCCGTGGATCTCCAGAATGAGCGGGTACTTCTTGTGGGGATCGAACCCCGGCGGCGTCACGACCCAGGCCTCGACGCGCGCGTTACCGCTGGACCGGTACCAGAGCTCCTGTTCCTGCGCGAGATGCTTCCCGGCCAGTACGTCGTCGTTCACGGACGTCAGGCGGGTGATGCCGTCGAACTTCTTGAGGCTGTAGCGGACGACGTTCCCGGGGTGGGTAAAGTCGGTTTCGGTACCCACGGCCGAGAGATCCTTGGCCAGGGAGTTGAGGGAAAGGAGGTGTGTACCCGTCGTGATCGTCTTCACGCCGCCGGCGAGCGCAGCGAAATGGACGTTCTGCGTGCCCGTATCCTGCACCGTGAAGAACACCCCGGTGTTGTCCCCCGCCCAGTTCAACTCCTGGGGGTCGCGATCCAGGGTGCCGTCGATCTTCCGCGGCGAAGATCCGTCCGGACCCATGACGTAGAGACCGGCGGTCGAGTGCGACTTCGCCGAGGAGTCGTACCCCGCGTACGCCACCAACCGGCCATCCGGGGAGACGGTCGGATTGGCCCAGAACCCCGGCCGGGTGGTGAGGCGCTTGACGCCGCCCGAGGTGACGTCGACCCGGTACACCTGCGAGGACTGGTATGCGTAATCCCCGGCCGAATCCTGGAGGCCGTCGAAGAGAATCGCCTTTCCGTCCGCCGTCCACGCCAGCCCCGCGCCCCCCGTCAGGCCGTCGAACCGCGCCCCGACGTTCCAATTGCCGTTCGTGAGCTGGCGCGGCGTGCCGCCATCCGACGAGACGACGAAAAGGTGGGTGAATCCGGGATCGGTGAATCCCACCCGGTCCTGCCGGTAGTGCAGTCGGTCTTCCATGCGCGGCGCCGGGGTCCATTTCGCACCCTCGGGCGCGGCGGGCATCGCGATCTTCCAGTTGCCGGGCTGCGGCACGAACATCACGAACGCGATGGATTTGCCGTCGGGAGACCATTTGGGATCGCCGGGTGCATGTTCGGTTCGCGTCACCTGACTGGTGGCGCCCTCCGCGTCCATCCAGCGGACGAAGATCTGCGTGCCCTTGGGGTCGCCGTCGGCGAGGTAGAGGATCCGCGAGCCGTCCGGGGACCACCGGGGACCGGACCCCTTCACGAGCAGCCGGTTGTGCGAGCCGTCCGCGCGCATGGCCCAGATGGCGGACTCGAACTTGTCCTCGAGCTTGTTCACCCACCGCCGCGTGTAGAGAATCTGAGTGCCGTCCGGCGACAGCTGCGGATCGGACACCCCTTCCATGTCGAGATAGTGATTCACGGTCAGCAGGGAGTCCGAAGCGTGCTCCTGCGCCACGGTGCGAGCACCCGGCACGGCCGCCAGGCAAGCGAGCGCGACGACGATGTGGTTCGAGACGGTCATCTGAGTACCACTCCTTCGATGGCATCCAACAGATAGCCCATCTGCACCGCGCTCTCCGTGGTGAGACGGTAGGTGCGGCCGGAGACTTTCTCGAGTCCCGGCCAGTGTAATGAATCGACGCCCATGGCCACGCTGTCGGGATAACTCGCCCGCAGGGTGAGCTCGATCTGATACGGTTTGGGCAGCTTGTAGGGCTGGAAGGTGTGGGCCCGCGCGAGCCGCACGGCCTTGGCGGCCGAGTCGGCGAGCATCCGGCGTAGCTTGACGGGGCTGTAGGTGACGGCCGCGCCCCGCGACAACGCCCACTTGGTGATCACCCCGACGAACTTGTCGCCCAGGATCTCCCGGCACTGCGCGATCAGGGCGTCATCGCCGGTGACCATGGAGACCCCGACGCCGAACTCGCCGGCGATCAGTGCGTTGATGCCGACCTCGTTGAGCTCGTGCCCGTCGACCGAGAAGTGGTCGAACGAATAGTTGTGCGCCAGAACACCGGGACGCCCGGGCCCCGCGTGCGCGCCGGTGAAGATCACGGTGCCCACGCTCGAGTCGATGCCGGTGATCATGATGAGGGGCTTCGGAAATCCGCGGATCAAGAGCGCGACGGTGTCCAGCTCCTCAGGGATTATGTTGGCGAACAGATTGCCGCCATGCCCCTCGTTCACGACGAACGACCGGCCGCCGGACACGCGGGAGCCGCGGATGACCGCGTTGACCTCTTGCGTCATCAGTTGCCGGGAATGTCCCCAGTAATCAGGACCGGTGAGGTTGGCGTAGCCCTTGCCTTCGATCCCGGCGATGACTTCATGAATGTTGACCACGCTGCCCATCCCCTCCATATCGGGGATGATGTACACGCGGTAGCCGTCAGGGGGCGGCAGCTTGGGAAGCGGGTACGTCGTTTGCGGAGCTTGGGCCACGAGGGTGGCAGGTAGAAGCGCGAGCCACGGCAGGAACTTCACGAGGCACTCCCAGGTTGACGGACGGGGGACGGAGGCTAAGTGAGCACCTACTCCAGGAGCAGGCAAGACCTTCGAGGCGGGTTAGATTAGCTCCATGCGGGCTTCTCAGCTCCTCGTCAAAGTCCGGCTCTGGTTCGACACCGCCGCGGCACCTGAGTCGTCGGTGCAACGTGTAGACTGGGTGCGCGTGATCCCGTTCGTCGTGATGCATGCCGCCTGTCTGGGTGTGATCTGGGTGGGCTGGAGCTGGACCGCGGTCACGGTCGCCATCGCCCTCTATGTGGTCCGAATGTTCGCCGTCACCGGGTTCTACCACCGCTACTTCTCGCACCGCACGTTCCACACCTCCCGGCCCGCCCAATTCGCCTTCGCCGTCCTCGGCAATACCGCCGTCCAGCGCGGTCCGCTCTGGTGGGCCGCCCACCACCGCCGGCACCACCGGGTGGCCGACACCGAGCTGGACGTGCACTCCCCGCGACAGCACGGATTCTGGTGGAGTCATATGGGGTGGATCACGTCCGATGGAAATTTCCGCACCGACTTCTCCCAGGTGACCGACCTGGCCCGCTATCCCGAGCTCCGCTTTCTGGACCGGTTCGACGCCCTGGTCCCGCTGCTCCTGGCGGTGGTGCTCTTCCTGGCCGGCGGGTGGCAGCTCCTGATCTGGGGTTTCTTCATCAGCACGGTCGTGCTGTTCCACTGCACGTGTCTCATCAACTCGCTCGCGCATACCCTGGGCCGCCGGCGGTACGATACGCCCGACGACAGCCGCAACAGTCTGATCCTGGCGCTGATCACGCTGGGCGAAGGGTGGCACAACAACCACCACCGCTATCCGGGCGCGGTCCGGCAGGGATTCCGCTGGTGGGAAGTGGACTTCACCTACTACGGACTCCGCGTGCTCGCGCTCGTGCGGCTGATTCGCGATCTCCACCCCGTGCCACGCCGGTTGCTCGAATCCATGTGAGCCTGCTCGACCGCGTCGCCCGCGATGGGCTCCTCCATCGTCTCGACCGCATCACCTACGGACGCATTGCGCTCGACAACAGAGTATTTGGCAACCGCACCGGCCCTTCCGTCAGCCTCCACGTCAAAGACCCACGATTCTTCCGGGCCACCGCCCTGGGCGGGAGTATCGGTGCCGCCGAGGCGTTTCTGAACGGGTGGTGGGAGACCGACGACCTGGTGGGGCTGGTGCAGGTGATGGTGAGAAACCGGGAGGCTCTCGAAGGTCTGGAGCGAGGGCTCGCGCGACTGGCCCAGCCGATCCGCTCCCTGGCCCACGCCCTGCGGCGCAACTCGCGCCGGGGCAGCCGGCGGAACATCGCCGCGCACTACGATCTCGGGAACGAGTTCTTTCAGCTCTTCCTCGACGATACCCTGGCCTATTCCTGCGGGATCTTCCCACATCCCGGCGCCAGCCTGCACGACGCCTCGGTGGCGAAGTTCGAGGCGGTCTGCCGGCTGCTCGAGCTGTCCCCCCAGGATCATCTGCTCGAGATCGGCACCGGATGGGGCGGATTCGCGATGCACGCGGCGCGCGAGTATGGCTGCCGGGTCACGACCATCACCATTTCGGCGCAGCAGGAGCTCCTCGCGAACCGCCGGATTGCCGATGCCGGACTCTCCTCGCGCATCACGGTCCTGAACCGGGACTACCGGGACCTGGAGGGGACGTACGACAAACTGGCGTCGATCGAGATGATCGAGGCGGTCGGCCACCAGTTTCTCGACGGATTTTTCCGCGTCTCTTCCGAGCGCCTGAAGCCCGGCGGGCGCTTCGCCCTGCAGGCGATCACAATTCAGGACCAGCTGTATCGCTCCGCGCTCCGCGAGGTCGACTTCATCAAGGCCTACGTCTTTCCGGGCTCTTTCATTCCATCCCGGGCCGTGCTGGCCGAGGCGGCAGGACACACCGATCTCACGCTCGTAGACCACCAC
>DATBCM010000325.1:0-4715 GCA_036270455.1 Gemmatimonadales bacterium
CAAGAGCTCGTGGTTCATCCGGACCACGGCCTTCAAGGCGCGGATGATCGAGCTGAACAACCAGGTGGATTGGCATCCGGCGGAGGTCGGCAGCGGGCGTTTCGGGGGCTGGCTCGAGAACAACGTCGACTGGGCCCTCTCCCGCGACCGCTATTGGGGAACGCCCCTCAACGTCTGGGAGTGCGACCGCACGCCGGAGCACCGTGAGGTCGTCGGCGGCTACGGGGACCTGGCTTCGCGGTGGGGGAAGGACCTGCCGGCGAATTTCGATCCCCACAAGCCGTATATCGACGCCTACACCTGGACCTGCCCGACCTGCGGCGGGACCATGCGCCGGGTGCCCGAGGTGATCGACGCGTGGTTCGACTCGGGCGCGATGCCGTACGCCCAGTGGCACTATCCGTTCGAGCACGCCGCCGATTTCCAGGCGCATTTTCCGGCCGACTACATCTGCGAAGGCGTGGACCAGACCCGGGGCTGGTTCTACTCGCTGCTCGCGATCGCGGCAGGCGCGTTCGACGCACCGGCGTTCAAGCATGTGATCGTGAACGAGCTGGTCCTCGACGCCCAGGGCCAGAAGATGTCGAAGAGCCGGGGGAACGTCGTGAACCCCTGGTCCGCCATCGAGCAGTACGGCGCCGACGCCATCCGGCTCTACCTGCTCGGTCAGAGTCAGGTCTGGCTTCCGAAGCGCTTCGACGCGAAACAGATCCCGGAGCTCGCCGGCGGGTTTCTCAACACCCTGCGCTCGACCTACGACTTCTTCGCGCGGTACGCCGAGGACTGGACGCCGCCCGCGGAGGGGAAGGACGTGGCCTTCGAGGACCGGCCGCTGGTGGATCGCTGGCTGTTGGCCCGGCTCGACGAGGTTGTGGCAACGGTGCGGCAGGCGTGGAGCGGCTACGACGTCACCGCCGGGGTCCGCGCGATCATGGATTTCGTGACCGAAGACCTTTCCCGCTGGTACGTGCGCCGCAATCGGCCCCGGTTCTGGGCACCCGATCGCGCCACCGACCCCCTGGCCCTCGAGGCGATTCATGAAGCCCTGACGGGGGCGGCCCGGCTCCTCGCGCCCGCGGCACCCTTCTTGTCAGACTGGCTCTACCGGGCGCTGACCGGAACTTCCGTCCACCTGGCGCCGTTCCCGGTGGACCGCGGACGCCGGGACCAGGCGCTGATGGACGCCATGGCGGCGGTCCGGCGGCTGGCCTCCCTGGCGCATGCAGGACGGCAGGAGAAGGGACTGAACGTCCGCCAGCCCCTGGCGCGCCTCCAGATGGCCGTGCCGGCGGCGGTCAAGGGTCCGGCCTTGGCAGACCTGTTAGATATCTTGGCCTCGGAAGTCAACGTGAAAAACGTGGACGTGGTCGAGTCGGACCACGACCTCGTGAGCCTGAAGGGGAAGGGCAACTTCCGGACGCTGGGGAAGCGGTACGCGAAGGACACACCGAAGGTGGTGGAGGCCATCGGCGCGCTGACCTCGGAGCAGCTGCAGGCGCTCGAGCGGGGTGAGACGATCCGTGTCGGCGAGTGGGACGTCACGCCGGAGGACGTCACCATGACCCGCGAAGTGACGAGCGACTGGGTGGTGCAGTCCGACGGTCCGTTCGTGGTGGCGCTGGATCCGCACTTGACGCCCGACCTGGAACAGGAAGGTCTGGCGCGTGAGGTCGTCAACCGGGTGCAACGACTCCGCAAGGATGCGGGGTATGAATACACGACGCGGATCGAGCTGGGGATGACAGGGGATGCGGTCGTGGTCGCCGCCTGCGAAGCCTATCAGGATTTCATCGCCGGGGAGACGCTGGCCAAGAAGATCGTGTTCGGCCAGCTGCCGGAACCGGATGTGCAGAGGGACGTCGACATCGACGGACGCGCGGTGACGCTCGCCGTGCGACGCCACGAAGGAAGAAAGGGTACGCGATAACATGCCGACGAAGGCCAGCGCGAAGGCCAGCGCCAAGTCCAAAGGCGGATTGAACAAGAAGCAGCTTGCCCATCTCGAGAAGCGCCTCCTCGAGGAGCGGGCACGGGTGATGAAGGAGCTCGGCCACTACGACGAGTCCTTCAACTCCAGCCTCCAGAGCGCCAACGGCGATCTGTCGAGCTACTCCTTCCACATGGCCGACCAGGGCACCGACGCCATGGAGCGCGAGAAGGCGTTCCTGTTCGCGTCGCAGGAAGGGCGCTATCTCTGGCACGTGAACGAGGCGCTCCGCCGGCTCTACCGGACCCCCGACAAGTTCGGCCGGTGCGAGCAGTGCGGCGAGGACATCGGGTTCGACCGTCTGGACGCGCTTCCGCACGCGCGGCTCTGCATCAAGTGCAAGGCCAAGGAAGAAGATGGGAAACGGCGCTGACCGCCGGCTGTTCTGGTTCACCACGCTGGGCGTGGTCACCGCGGATCTGATCACCAAGATCGTCGCGGTCGCCACGCTGGCGGCGCGTCCCCATCCGATCGTCGGGGACTACGCGGTCCTCCGCCTGGTCTACAACGAGGGCGCCGCGTTCGGGATCTCGCTCGGCCCCGCGTCCCGCTGGATCTTCCTGTGCCTGGCCCTCATCGCCCTGGTGGTCCTCGGCGCGATGGTGCGGGCCACCAAACCCGGGGACACCCTGCGCCTGCTGGCGCTGTCCCTGGTGTGCGGCGGCGCCGCCGGCAACCTGCTCGACCGGATCCGCTCGGCGCAGGGCGTGGTGGACTTCATCGAAGTCGGCATCGGCCCGCACCGCTTCCCGACGTTCAACGTCGCGGACTCGGCCATCACCATCGGGGCCATCGCGCTGGCGTTTTCCCTCTGGCTCGAGGGCCGGCACGTCATGCACGCCGCTCCCGTGCCGCCGCCCCCTCCCCCGGATGCCGCGAAGGAGGCCGGAGCCGCCACGCCGTGACCGGCGTGACGGTTGCGTTCTCCATCGTGGTGCCGGTGACGGAGCGGCTCGACCGCTTCCTCGCCGATCAGCTGTCCCTTTCCCGTACCCAGGCCGCCCGTCTCGTGGCCGATAAGCGCGTTGCCGCCGCCGGCCAGGCGCTGCGCGCGTCCGCGACGCTCGAACGCGGGACCGAAGTCACCGTCCAATTTCCGCCGGACGCCGAAGCGCGGACCTACGCGCCCGCGCACGCGGATCTCTCCTTCGTCTACGAGGACGACGACCTCGCCGTTCTCGACAAGCCTGCCGGGCTGGTGGTGCACCCCGGCCCCGGTCACTGGAACGACACCCTGGTCAACGTGCTGGTGGGGCGGGGCATGGACTTGTCGGAAGGAGGCGGGGGAGGACGGCCGGGCATCGTGCACCGGCTCGACCGCGACACCTCGGGGCTTCTGCTCCTCGCCAAGACCGACCTGGCGCACCGCCGGCTGGCGGGGGCCATCGAGCGCCGCGAGGTCCGCCGCATCTACGCCGCCATCACGTGGGGACACCTGGCCAAGAGCCCGCTGGATATCGAGGCCCCGATTTCCAGGAATCCGAAAGACCGCAAGCGGATGACGGTGGCCGCGGGGGGCCGGCACGCACTGACGCACGCGAGCGTGATCGCGCGCTTCGAGCTGACCGAGCTGCTCCGGGTCCGGCTGGCCACGGGACGGACCCATCAGATCCGGGTGCACCTGGGACACGTCGGGCATCCGGTGGTGGGGGACCGCGACTATTCTTTCGGCGGTGCACGCCGGGTCACGCCGTCCCTCCGGCGGGCCGCCGAGCGGGTCGACGAGCTCGCGCCCCGGCAGTTGTTGCACGCCGCGAAACTGTCCTTCAAGCATCCGATCTCGGGTGCGCCGGTGGAGCTCCGGTCGGAGTGGCCCGAGGATTTGCGCGCCGCGCTCGCTGAAACGAGTGGCGACGCGAATTTGCTTGCTCAACGCAACCCCTTGCAGTATCTTGGTTTCTTCGATTCTGATGATTGATTCTGCGGTCGTTCGGCTGCTGGTGTTCCGGGTGGGGACGCTTTCCTGCGCGGCCGAAGTTGAGACCGTACGGGAGATTCTGCCGCGCCTGACCGTGACCAGGATTCCCGGGGCCCCGCCGGAGGTCGCCGGGATGGTGAACGTCCGGGGAGCCCTGGTGACGGTGGTGGATGGCTGGCGGGCGCTGGGCCAGGACGCGCCGGAACCGGGGAGCGGGACCACCGTGCTCCTCGAAGTCGAGGGGGGCCGCCGGCTGATGGCGCTCGCCGTCGATGAAGTGGTGGACCTCTTGGCCGTGTCGGGGGAGGCGCTGGAGCAGCGGCAGTCCCTTCCGGGTCTCGATCAGACCATCGTCCGCGCGGTCGGCCGCCGCGGCACCCAGGCGTTCGTCGTCCTCGATACCGACCGGTTGCTCGGTCCCATTCTGTCTTCCTAGGGAGGTCGTGTGAGTCACACGGTTCTCGTCTGCGACGACGCCATCTTCATGCGGACGATGATCAGCGACATCCTCGCGCAGGCGGGGTTCGAGGTCGTGGGTGAGGCCGAGACCGGCGCTCAGGCGGTGGAGAAATACAAACAGCTCAAGCCCGACCTGGTCACCATGGACATCGTGATGCCCGACATGGGCGGCATCGACGCGGTCCGGGAGATCGTGAAGGGCGACCCCGACGCGAAGATCCTGATGTGCAGCGCGATGGGGCAGCAGGCGCTGGTGGTGGAGGCCATTCAGGCTGGCGCCAAGGACTTCGTCGTCAAACCTTTCCAGCCCTCCCGGGTCCTCGAGGCCGTCCAGCGGGTCCTCGGGTAGAC
>DATBCM010000326.1:0-1993 GCA_036270455.1 Gemmatimonadales bacterium
GATCACGGCCATCACCCCGTCGCTAAAGGACTCCAGCCGCTGCAGCCCGGATTCGCCGTGACCGGCTTCTTCGCCGAGCGGATGCGCTTCCGCGTGCTGTTCCTTATCCACGGGTATTACGTTATCGGCCTTGGCGCTTGACCAGGGTCTTACAAAGCCAGGAGCCGATGGTCGGAGTCGGTAAGCGTCCCGCCACGGCGGATGGTGATGAAGCGGGGGTCGCGATCTTCGGGGAGGATCACGGTGTCCGCCGAGGATAGCCCCCGACCTCAGCGGGCGGCCATCACCCCTTTGACGTGGCCGGGGCAGGCGGGCGCGCCAGATCGAGGGACTAGTAGACGAACCCTATGAGCGGAACCTGGCCCGGACAGATGTGCCTGTAGTCGACGATGCCGAAGCCGGCGTAGTTCATCTCCGAAACCGTCCAGCAGGAGCCGCTGACCGACTCAACGTAGGCCACGTGGCCCCACCAACTCTCCCAGGTGACCATGATCGCGCCCACCGCCGGGGTGTGCCCCACGGCGAAGCCATAAGCCTGGGCGTTGGCGTACCAGGAGTGCGCGTCGCCCATCCATGGGATGTAGCGCCGCGTCGAGACGTACCAGGTGCAGTAGCCCCACGGGAAGTGGCCACCGCTACCTCCGGCGAAGCGGGTGACGCCGAAAGGCGACGATCCTCCCGAACTGGGGGCCGGGGGAGGCGGTGCTTTCTGCGGCGCGGGGGCACCGGTGCCATCCGCGATCATCAGCTGCGTCCCGGGCTTCAGGTTGTTGGGGTCGTGGATCAGGTTGAAGTCGATGATCGTCCCCGCCGGTACGCCGTACTTCGCGGCCAGCGCGCTGATGGTGTCGCCGTCCTTGGTGGTAAGGAGCACGCCGTTCACCGGCGGGATCAGCAGCTGCTGTCCCAGGCTCAAGGTGTCGACGTCGGACATGTTGTTGGCCCAGCGGACCGTGTCGACGGTGAGGCCAAACTGGTCGGCGATGCCCGATACGGTGTCGCCGTCCTGGACTGAGTAGGTCTGGACAGCCCGCTTGGTGGGGGTCACATTCGACGCCGTCGGCTTGATGATGAAGCCGCGGTCGGGGCTCTCCACGCACGCTGCCGCCAACGTTCCCACGATCGGTGCCGTGGTGTGCGCCTTCATGCCCCCGACGGCCATGGTGGGCACGACGATCGCGCTCAGCAATACCAGGGCGTGGGTCAGGTAACGGCTAGCAGCTTGCAGTCGTAAACCCCCGAACAGGTGGAAGTGGTGTTGGTTGTGCCCTTCCTTGGGACTCGTTGCGGCCCGACCATTGGTACCCGCCTTGGCCTGGCCTCCCCACGTTGTGGCGCGGGTTGCGTTGCAGTATAGGGTCGGCCCGACGCGGGTGTCAAAGGGGCCTCGCCTACTGGCACCGTCAAGTTGCGCAGGCAGCATCGACCTGTCACCGATCTTTAACGGCCTTCCAACTCCCCTGGCCGATGCTTTGGCGAAGTGATCTCCGCGCAACCTCGCTGCGTATCTGGTTGAGACAATGCTTCTCGAAGACACCGCCCGGGCCATCCGTGACGCAGAAGAGCAGCGGCGCCGCCGCGTCGCCGACCAGCGCCGCCTGCGGCGCCCTGTCAGCCAGGTGGACCAGATCCTGGCCGAGCTGGAGGAGATCCATCTCCAGGGCGGAATCAAGGTCCCGGCGGCGATGATCCTGCGGATCGAACACTTGCTGGAGAGCCTCCCACCCGAATGCCGGCGGCAGTTCCCGCTCCGCACCACCATCACCCGGGTGATGGACAACCTCTACGACATCCAGGACCGGCTGCTGACCATGAAGGACCACTCGCGGGAGTTGCTTCGCGCCCAGGACGTGGAGCTCGACCGGGACGTCGACCTGGACCGGGACGTCGAGATGGACCGGGACGATTACCCCGCGGCCTGAGGGTTCAGCTCAGGGATAGATCCCGCGAACCAGGGTCGCTTGGGCGACCTTGTCGACGGCCAGGCTGTAGG
>DATBCM010000327.1:0-2919 GCA_036270455.1 Gemmatimonadales bacterium
CGCCGCGCAGAATGGCGTGGCCACCTTCTCCTCCATCTCGATCGACACTCCCGGATCAGGGTACGTGCTGGCGGCCTCGACGCCCGGCGCGGCCGTCGCCAACAGCACGCCGTTCGACGTCGTCGCCCCCCCGGCGGCCCCTCCCACGCATCTCGCGTTCATCGCGGAACCGGGCACGACTCGCGTCGGTGATCCGATCTCGCCTGCGGTCCAGGTTGCAGCCGAGGACAGCACGGGGGCGTTGGCAGTGGCCTTCACGGGGACGATCACCGTCGCCCTCGGCGCCAATCCGGGCGGGGGGACGCTCCACGGCACGCAGACGGTGTCGGCCACCAATGGGGTGGCGACCTTCTCGACCCTGAGCATCGATCAGGCCGGCGCCGGATACACGCTCTCGGCGACCGCGTCGAACCTGACCGGCACCACCAGTCAGGGCTTTGACATCGACAGTGCCCCGCCGCCGACCAACCATCCGCCTGTCGTGAACGCGGGGGGCACTCAGTCTGCTCTGGAAGCGGTCCTGTATCAGCTCAACGCGTCGTTCTCGGATGTGGACGGTGACGGTCCCTGGACCTACGCCGTCAACTGGGGGGATGGATCGTCCTCATCCGGGTCGCTTTCGGCGCAGGGCGCCATCGGTCCGTCACACACGTATGTGCTCCCGGGTGCCTATACGATCACCGTCACCGTGACCGACAGCCACGGGGCGTCCGGGTCCGACTCGAAGACCCTGAACGTGACCTTATGAAGACCCTCATTCGCTGGGGGCCGGTCGCGCTGTTCGCGGCGTTCCTCGTCGCGTGTCAGGTCGGCCGACTCCTCCGTCCTTCCGATGGCGGCAACGGGCCCCCCGCCGACTCCACGGCTGCCCGCGTTGCCTTCTCCACCCAACCGAATGATGCAGGTGTGGGGCAGGCGATTACCCCGCCTGTCATTGTTGTCATCACCGACAGTACTGGTCATCCCGTGCCCAGCTACTCCGGGTCCGTCACCATCTCCCTCGGCGCCAATGCGACGGGGGCAACGCTCTCGGGTGCGAATACCGCAACCGCGACCAACGGCGTCGCAACCTTCTCCGGGCTCAGTGTCAACAAGGCCGGATCCGGGTACACGCTGGCCGCGGCGTCCAGCGGGCTCACGGGAGCTACGAGCGCACCCTTCGACGTCACTACCGCTCCCGCGCCTCCCCCGACCCACGTGGCGTTCATCGCGCAGCCCAGCAGTACTCGGGCCGGTGACCCCATATCTCCCGCGATCCAGGTCGCAGCGGAGGACAGCACCGGACGCGTCGTGCCCACCTACACGGGAACCATCACTATTACCCTCGGTGCGAATCCCGGCGGCGGGACTCTTTCCGGGACCCGTGCGGTGGCGGCGACGAATGGCGTCGCGACCTTCTCCACGCTGAGCATCGATAGGCCCTCTGCGGGATACAGTCTGACGGCGAGTGCGTCGGGGCTGACGGGAGCGACCAGCGCCGGCTTCGACATCACGGCCCTCCCGCCACCCCCGCTGATGGCGACGGCTCTCCGTTTCACAGCCCAGCCCCAATCGGCATTGACGGGGGCGACGCTGGGGACCGTCCTGGTGGCAGCGGTGGATTCGACGGGAGCGACGGTGTCGGACTTCAGCGGCACGGTCACCATCGCGATCGGCACCAATCCCTCGGGCGGTACGCTCTCGGGCACGACGGCGGCCGCGACGAGCGGCGGGGTGGGGACGTTCTCGGGATTGAGCATCGACAAGGCCGGCACCGGCTACACGCTGGCGGCGTCGACTTTGGGTCTGAAGAGCGCGACCAGCGCGACATTCACCGTGACCGCCCCTTCTCCCACCACTGGTAATCTGACCGTCACGACCGCGACCGCGGGCTCGAATCTGGATGCGGACGGTTACACGGCGACCGTGGATGGGTCGAACAGCCAGTCCGTGGGAATCAATTCAAGCGTGACTTTCGCCAATCTGTCAGCGGGCTCTCACACGGTGGTGCTGAGCGGCGTCGCCTCGAATTGCTCGGTGAGCGGGGGCACCTCGCAGACGGTCACGGTGCCCGCGGGAGGGACGGGCACCGCGTCGTTCTCAGTGACCTGTCAGGCGCCACCGCCGACCACCGGGAGTCTGACGGTTACGACGGCGACCGCCGGGTCGAACCTGGACGCGGACGGCTACACGGCGACGGTGGATGGGTCGAACAGCCAGGCGGTGGGGATCAATGCGAGCGTGACGTTCTCCAACCTCTCGGCTGGGAGTCATAGCGTCGCCTTGAGCGGCGTGGCCTCGAACTGCACCGTCTCGGGCGGAGCTTCGCAGACAGTCAGCGTACCCGCAGGCGGAACGGGGACGGCGTCATTCTCGGTGACCTGTGCCGCGCCTCCGCCCACCACCGGCAGTCTCACGGTCACAACCGCGACGACGGGCTCGAACCTGGATGCCGACGGCTACACGGCGACCGTGGACGGGTCGAACAGCCAACCCGTCGGAATCAACTCAAGCGTGACCTTCTCTAATCTGTCGGCGGGCTCTCACACCGTGGTACTGAGCGGGGTCGCGTCGAACTGCACGGTTTCAGGCAGTGCCTCACAGACCGCCACCGTCCCAGCGGGCGGTTCGGCGTCCGCGGCGTTCGCGGTGTCCTGCCAGGCTCCACCTCCAACCACGGGAAGCTTGACCGTCACTACCAACACGAGCGGCTCGGATCTCGACCCGGACGGATATACGGTGAGCGTGGATGGCGGGGGCTCTCAAACCATCGGGGACAACGGGAGCGTGACCTTCAGCAACCTGGCCGCGGGGAGCCACACGGTGAGCTTGGGCGGACTGGCCTCGAACTGCTCGGCGGGAACCACATCGCAGACGGCGTCCGTACCGGCAGGCGGATCGGCTTCGGCGTCATTCGCGATTACGTGCCAGGCTTTACCC
>DATBCM010000328.1:0-4262 GCA_036270455.1 Gemmatimonadales bacterium
CGCGAAGGCGGCGATGGTCGTGATCCCGTAGGCCACGAGATAGAAAATGAACGCCGCGGACCCTGAGCCCCCCGAGACCACCGCGACCAGCAGGTAGCCTGCGTGCGCGACCGACGAGTACGCGAGCATGCGCTTGACCGAGCGCTGCGCCAGGGCGATCAGGTTGCCGCCCACCATGGTCGCCACCGCGAGGCCGGCGATGATGACCGGCCAGCCCCCCGCTCCACCGAGCGACTCGATCACCACCCGGAAGAGCGCGGCGAAGGCCGCGGCCTTGACGCCCGTCGCCATGAAGCCCGTGATGGGCGTCGGCGCGCCGTCGTACACGTCCGGGGCCCACATATGGAACGGCACCGCGGCCACCTTGAACCCGAACCCCACCAGGAGCAGGCCCACGCCGACCAGGAACAGCGGCATGTTCCCGAGTCCCAGGCTCTGCACCTGGACGCCGATGAAGGACAGGTTGGTGGTACCGGTGGCGCCGTAGATGAGCGCGATGCCGTACAGCAGGAAGGCCGACGCGAACGCGCCCAGCAGGAAATACTTCAGGGCGGCCTCGGCCGCGCGGGGGCTCTTGCGGTTGAAGCCGGCCAGGACGTAGACGGAGATCGACATCAGCTCGAGGCCGAGGAAGATGACCATCAGGTCTTCCCCGCCCCCCATGAACATCATGCCCAGCACGGCGAAGAGCAGGAGCGGATAGTACTCGGGGGCGAGGAGCTGTTCCCGCTCCAGGTACCGGAACGAGAACAGGACCGTCAGGGCGGCGGCCCCCAGGAAGATCCAATCCGTGACGAACCGGAAATCGTCCACGGCGATCATCTGGGCGATCCCCTCGACGGAGGTGTGGTTCCACCAGAGCCACCAGACCACCGCGGCCGTAGCGCCGAGGGAGACGAGCGTGGCCCAGCCCGCCAGCCGGAGGTCGGTGACGGTGCGGTGCCGCCAGGCGACGAGCACCAGCACCAGCATGGCGAAGAGGGTCAGCAGACTCTCCGGGGACAGCGCCCGCATCAGATCGGCGTAGTTCGAGAGATCGAGGCTCATCGCAGAGCCGCCGGCGCCTGCGGACGGACGGTGTCGATCAGGTGCTGGGCGGCGGGCTCCATCCGGGACAGGAAGGGGCGCGGGTACACGCCGATCCAGATGATGGCGGCGAGTAAGGGCGCCAGGACGATCAGCTCCCGCGGCGAGAGATCGAGCAGTTTCTGATTCTCCGGCTTGGTCAGCGGGTTGTAGATGATCTTCTGCAGCGCCGGGAGCAGGTACATCGCAGCGACGATGACGCCGGCCGTCGAAACCACCGCTGCCACGGGGAAGGTCTTGAAGGCACCGATCAGGATCAAGAACTCCCCGACGAAGCCGTTGGTCCCCGGGAGCCCCACCGACGAGAGCGAGACGATAGTCAGGGTCGCGGCGAGGAGCGGGACCACGCGGGCCAGCCCACCGAACGCATCGAGCAACCGGGTGTGCCGGCGCTCATACAGCATGCCGGCCAGGAAGAAGAGCGCTCCCGTGGAAATGCCGTGGTTGATCATCACCAGCAGGGCGCCCTGCACGCTCTGGAGGGTGAGAGCCCAGATGCCGAGCATCACGAAACCCAGGTGTGCCACCGACGAGTACGCGACGAGCTTCTTGAAGTCGGGCTGCACCATGGCGACCAGCCCGCCGTAAATGATGCCGATGACCGACAGCGTCACCACGATGGACTGCACCAGCGGAGACAGCGCGACCCCGGGGAAGAACGGCAGGGCGAACCGCAGGAACCCGTACGTTCCCATCTTCAGCAGCACGCCCGCCAGGATGACCGACCCCGCCGTCGGCGCTTCCACGTGGGCGTCGGGCAGCCAGGTGTGGAGCGGGAACATCGGGACCTTGATCGCGAAGGCCAGGAAGAACGCCGCGAAGAACCAGAACGCCGCCGGGCCCAGGTCCGCGTTGTACCGGAGCAAAGTGTCGTAGTCGAACGAATACATCCCCGTGGTCTTCGCGGCGTGCAGGAAGAGCCCCACGATCGCGACCAGCATGAGCAACGATCCGAGGAACGTGTACAGGAAGAATTTGATCGCCGCGTAAATCCGGTTGTCGCCCCCCCAGATCCCGATGATGAAATACATGGGGATCAGCATCACTTCCCACATCACGTAGAACAGGAAGAGATCCAGGGAGAGGAAGACGCCGAGCATCCCGGTGGTGAGCACCAGGAGCAGCGCATAGAAGCCCCGCTCGCGCTTCGTGATGTAGGTCCAGCTCCCCAGCACCGAGAGCGGCACCAGGAACGTGGTGAGCAGGACCATGAAGAGCGAAATGCCGTCCAACGCCAGGTGGAACCGGACCCCCCAGCTGGGAATCCACGCCCAGTCCACCGCGAACTGCATTCCACCGGCGGGCACGAATCGCCACCAGAGCGGAACGGAAATCCCGAACTCGATGAGGCTGACCCCGAGCGCCAGCACCTTCGAGTGGGAGGCGGGCGCGAGATATAGGAGTGCCGCCCCCACGAGGGGCCACCCGAGCAGCGCCGGGAGTACCCAGGTTTCGTAGGTCATCGGATGGCCGCCCGGAGCACCAGGGCCACGCCGAGGACGAAGAGCACCACGTAGAAGCCGACCTCACCGGTTTGCAGTTTGCTCCCCACCCAGCCCAGAGCCCGCGAGATCGCTCCTGCACCATTCACGCCGGCTCCGTCGATCAGCCCCTGATCGATGCCCTTCCACAGCACCACGCGGGAGAGCCAGGTGATCGGCTTGACCACCGCGCGGTCATAGAGCTCGTCCACGTACCACTTGTTCGCCAGCACCTTGCCGAACCCGGCCTCGGGGGGCGCCTGACGGGCGGGCACGAGTGCGGCGGGCTTGAGGAGCTGGATGGCGCCCACGAGGCCCGCCAGCGCGATCGCCACGGCCACGCCGATCAGCGTCCACTCGGTTCCCGCGCTCACTTCCGCCGCGGGGAGGAGCGAGGCGGAGGCCGTCGTCACGGGCTCGAGCCAGTGTTCGAGCCAGGCGTTGCCGCCCACCAAGGCGGGCAGATTCAGCGCCCCACCCGCCAGACTGAGGACGCCCAGCACGACGAGGGGTCCGGTCATCACCCAGGGGGCCTCGTGGAGATGCTCGCGCTCTTGGTCCCCGGTCCGGTTGGGTCCGTGGAACGTGTACAGCATCATGCGGGTCATGTAGAAGGCGGTCAGCAGGGCCGCGACCAGTCCGAAGGCCCAGAACACGTACCAGATGGGTTGGCTCGCCCCGCGCGCGAACGCGGCGCCCAGGATTTCGTCCTTGGAGAAGAACCCGGCGAAGGGCGGGATCCCCGCGATTGCCAGGGTCGCGACCCACATGAGGGCCCACGTCCAGGGCAGGTACTTTCGCAGGCCTCCCATGTTCCGCATGTCCTGGGCGTCGTCATGGGAATGGGTGTGATGATACGCGGCGTGCATGGCGTGAATCACGCTGCCGGAGCCGAGGAAGAGCAACGCCTTGAAGAACGCGTGGGTGGCCAGATGGAAGACGCCGGCGGCGTACGCCCCCGTGCCCACGCCGACGAACATGTAGCCGAGCTGGGAGACCGTGGAGTAGGCCAGCACCTTCTTGATATCCCACTGCTTGAGCGCGATCGTCGCCGCGAACAGCGCCGTGAGCGCTCCTACCCCCGCCACCACCGCGGAAGAGACGGGCGCCAGCGCGAACAAGAGATTGGTCCGGGCGACGAGATAGACGCCCGCGGTGACCATGGTCGCCGCGTGGATCAGTGCCGAGACCGGCGTCGGACCGGCCATCGCGTCCGGCAGCCACGTGTAGAGGGGGATCTGCGCCGACTTGCCGGCGCACCCCAGGAAGAGGAACAGGGTGATGGCGGTGACGGTCCCGCTTCCCGGCGCGAACGTGCCCGGTGCCTGGGCGAATACCGAGGCGAAGTCCAGCGCGCCGGTCGACTGGAAGATCAGGAACATCGCCGCGAGGAAGCCGAAGTCCCCGATCCGGTTCATGATGAACGCCTTCTTCCCTGCGTCCGCGTTCGCGGTCACCTCGAACCAGAAGCCGATCAATAGGTAGGAGCAGAGCCCGACACCTTCCCATCCGACGAACATCACCGGGAAACTCGCGCCCAGCACCAGCACCAGCATGAAAAAGACGAACAAGTTGAGATAGGCGAAGTACCGCGCGTACCCATCGTCCGACCGCATGTAGCCGACGCTGAAGACGTGAATCAGCGAGCCGACGCCGGTGACGATGAGAATCATCACCGCGGACAGCGGGTCCACC
>DATBCM010000329.1:0-7967 GCA_036270455.1 Gemmatimonadales bacterium
GATGAAAGCGATCGTCGAGGGGTTCGGGGTCCACGAGCTGCGCACCATCGCGACGAGCGCAGTCCGCGAAGCCTCCAATGGCCGGGAATTCGTCCGCGAAGCCTGGAAGCGTTGCCGGGTGCGAGTGGACGTGGTGCCGCCGGAAGAGGAAGCGAAGCTCGCCCTCAGCAGCGTACGCCGCCACTATGACGTCGGCGATCGCCGGACCGCGGTGGTGGACATCGGCGGCGGCTCGGCGGAGGTAGTGCTGGCCGTCGGGGGTCTGGTCGAGCTGGTCGTCTCCCTCCCGCTCGGCGCGGTCCGTCTGACTGAGCACTACATCAAGTCGGACCCACCGAAGGCCAAGCACTGGAACGCCCTCCAGCGCGGGATCGCCGGCGTCATCAAGGACGGGCTGGGCAAGGTGCCCTTCGTAGCCGAGGTGATGATCGGCTCGGGAGGGACGTTCACCAACATGGTCGAGATGGTGCAGTGCGAACGCGAGGGGAAAGCAGGGAGCCCCCGCGACTATCCGCTCGCCCGCGCCGAGGTCACCCGGCTGCTCGACCGGCTGCGGGAGACGCCCCTCGCGGCGCGACGCGAGATTCCCGGACTCAACCCCCAGCGGGCGGACATCATCCTGGCGGGCGTGGCGGTGGTGGACCGGCTGGCCAAGCGGCTCGGTACCCAACGCGTGCTGGTGAACGACCGCGGCATCCGCGACGGCGTGCTCCTGTCGATGATCGAGGAGCTGCCCGGCATGGCCCGCCCGCGGCGGGTCGCTCCCCCCGACCGGATGGAATCCGCCCGGCGCCTGGCGCGGCAGTGCCGTTCCAACGAACGCCACTGCGAGCGGGTCGCCGCGCTCGCGGTCCAGTTGTTCGATGCCCTCCGCCGGCCCTTCGACCTGCCGCAGGAAGGGCGCGACATTCTGATGGCCGGGGCGCTCCTCCACGACATCGGCTACCTGATCAATCACGAACGGCACCACAAGCATGCCTACCACCTGATCATGCACGGCGATCTGCCCGGCTTTTCGGCGCGCGAAGTGGAGCTGATCGCCAACGTGGCGCGCTACCATCGCCGCGCGGCACCGAAGAAGTCCCACGCGAATTTCGACCGCCTCAGCCGGGATGAGCGGCGCTTGGTCCGGAGGTTGTCGGGCATTCTCCGGATCGCCGACGGCATGGACCGCACGCATGGCGGTGTGATCAAGAGCGTGCGCGCCCGCACCGACCGGAAGAAGGTCCGCATTTCGGTCACCGCTTCGCGCAATCCGTCCATCGAGCTGGACGACGCCCGGCGCAAGAGCGCGCTGTTCGAAAAGGCGTTCGCCCGATCCCTCGTGTTCTCGACGCCGCGCACGCGCGGCGCCGCCCGGAGACGTGCATGACGGACCGCGCCCAACCCGCCTTCCCCGCCGACCATTACATCAACCGCGAGCTCTCGTGGCTGGAGTTCAACGCCCGCGTGATCGAGGAAGCGGCTGACAGCACGAACCCGTGGCTCGAGCGGCTCAAGTTCCTCTCGATTTTCAGCTCCAACCTGGACGAGTTCTTCGAGATCCGGGTGTCCGGGCTCCAGCAGCAGGTCTATGCGGGGGTCGAGCCGCAGGACTTCGGCGCGGACGGCATGGCACCGGCCGAGCAGCTCGCCGCCATCGAGAGGCGGACGCACGAGCTGGTGACCGGCCAGTATCGGGTGCTCATGGGCGAGGTGTTTCCGGGCCTCACGGACGCGGGGATCGAGCGGGTCCGCTGGGACGACCTGACCCCCGCCGAAAAGCGTCAGGCGGTGGGCTTCTTCCGGGCCAGCGTGTTCCCGGTGCTCACGCCCCTCGCCATCGACCCGGGCCATCCCTTCCCGCACGTCCACAACAAGAGCTTGAACATTGCGCTCCTGGTGGAGCGGAAGAACGGTGGTCTCCCGCGGCGGCATTTCGCCGTGGTGCAGGTGCCGGCCGTGCTCGATCGCGTCATGATCGTGTCCCGGGCGGAGAAGAAAGTCCGGTTCATCCTGCTCGAAGACGTGATTGCCGAGCACCTGGGCGAGCTGTTCGGACATCTGAAGGTCGTGGACCACACGGTTTTCCGGGTGACCCGGAACAACGATTTGTCGATTCAGGAAGACGACGCCGAAGATCTGCTCGAGACCATCGAGGAGAGCCTGCGCCAGCGCATGCGCTCCGATCCGGTCCGCCTCGAGATCTCGGCGGACGCCAGCGACCTGTTCGTGGAGATGCTCACCGAAGCGCACGACCTGGAACCCCGGGACATCTATCCGGTGGACGGGCCCGTGGACCTGACCGCCCTGATGGCCCTGCACCGGCTCGAGGGGTTCGCGGGGGCCAGGGACGAGCCCCTGGTGCCGCGCGTGCCCCCGCCCTTCGCCGCCGCCGACGACGTGTTCCAGGTGATCCGAACCCGGGACGTGTTGGTCCACTTGCCCTACGAGTCCTTCACCTGCGTGGTGGACTTCATCAATCAGGCGGCTGACGATCCTCAGGTCCTGGCGATCAAGCAAACGCTCTACCGGACGTCGGGCGGGAGCCCGATCATCGCGGCACTGGCGCGGGCGGCCCAGAACGGCAAGCAGGTCACCGCGCTGGTGGAGCTGAAGGCGCGGGCGGACGAACAGGCGAACATCGCGTGGGCACGGATGCTCGAGCAGGCGGGAGTGCACGTCGTGTACGGCATCGTCGGCCTCAAGACGCATTGCAAGGCAGCACTGGTAGTCCGCCGCGAAGCCGAGGGGATCCGCCGGTATGTTCACCTCGCCACCGGCAATTACAACCCGACCACCGCCCGTCTCTACACCGACCTCGGCCTCTTCACGGCCGATCCCGATTTCGGCGAAGATGTGAGCGCGCTCTTCAATCTCTTGACTGGCTACGCCGAAGGGTACGAATGGAAGAAGCTGCTGGTGGCGCCCATCGATCTGCGGGAGCGTATCATCGGCCTGATCGAGCGCGAGGAGCAGCACGCCAAGGCGGGCCGGCCGGCGCGCATCATCGTGAAGATGAATGCGCTGGTGGAATCGTCTGTTATTGATGCGCTGTACCGTGCGTCGACTGCCGGGGTGACCATCGACCTGGTGATTCGCGGGATCTGCTGTCTGAAGCCCGGCCTGCCCGGTGTTTCAGAACGCATCCACGTCACCAGCATCGTGGACAAGTTCCTGGAGCACAGCCGCATCTTCTATTTCGAGAATGGCGGCGCCCCGGACGTCTGGCTGGCCAGCGCGGACTGGATGCCGCGGAACTTCTGGCGCCGCATCGAGACCGTCTTTCCGGTGCAGGACGACAACCTCAAACTGCGCATCGTCAACGACATCCTCCGTCTGGTGCTCGCGGACAACGTCAAAGCGCGCGAACTGCAAGCCGATGGCACCTACCGTCGCCGCCTCCCTGCCGAAGGCGAAGCGCCGGTTCGCTCGCAAATTGCCCTGCAGCTCCTCGCCCGCGAAGCGTCGCGCGACAAGAAGTCGGACACGAGGCCCAAGCTGGTCCCGGTGGTGCGTCGACGTCCCGACACTGACCCTGCGCCCGGATCGGGACGCGCCCGCACCCGTCGGTAACAGTTCCCGTCGCCTGCTAGCCGTCCTCCCCTTCGCGAGGCAGATTCCCGGCATGCTCAACGACACCACCGAGGACCGACGGCACTGGCTGGTCGACCGCCGCCGCCGGAAGACGCGCCGGGCCAATGCCAAGCCGCGCAGCGGAGAACGTCGCAAAGAGTCTCGCGACGTGATCATCGACCGGCGGAAGGGTCGGGCTTCGGAACGTCGGGCCGGCGCCGAGCGCCGAGCCAGTAGTGAGCGTCGGAGCGGCGCCGAGCGCCACGAACGACCCTAGACCAGAAAAACTCCCTAGTGACCGCGTTTCCCCGCGACCTCCCGGGTATGCCCACCTGGGACGGCGTGAGCGAGTTGGCCCGCTCCTATCTGGACGACGCCCGCCGCGCCACGCCCGGACTGGGACAGCGTCCCGACCCCGACTCCTTGCACGACTTTCGCGTCGCGCTCCGGCGGCTCCGCGGGTTGCTGCGCGCCTACCGGGCCCCGTTGGGTCCCCGCATCTCCAAGCGTCTCCGCCGCCGTCTGTCCGCCGTCGCCGACTCGACCGGCGCTGGCCGGGACGCGGATGTCATGCTGCTCTGGATCACCGGGCAGATGAAGGGACTGTCCCGCTCCGAGCGGGTCGGTGCCCGGTGGCTCGCCGACCGGATCCGCACCCGGCGCGACAGCGACCCCGAAGCCCGCCGGATTCCGAACCGCTTCGATCGCCTGGACCGCCGTCTGCGGAAGCGGTTGGCCGCCGAGGCCCACACGCCGGCTCTGCCCAGCGGTCCGTCGTTCGCCGGCACGACGGCGCGGCTCGTGACGGACGCCGCCGTGGCGTTGACCGAAGCCTTGCGCCGGATCCGCAAGCCGGAAGACACCGAAGCCGCGCACGACGCGCGACTGACCGGCAAGCGTCTGCGCTACCTGCTCGAGCCGGTCGCTGACGCCGCGGCCGGCGCGCCGGCCCTCATCGACCGGCTCCGCACCCTCCAGGAGCTCCTGGGGGAGTTCAATGAGTGTCAGGTGATGCTGGATGAAATCACCGAAGGGGTGGAGGCGCTGGGAGCGGCACGGGCCCGGGAGGCGCACGACGTGCAGGTCGACGGGAAGGCCCGTCCGCGGCTCAAGCGGGGGCGCGAGGACGCCGGACTGTTGGCGCTCGCCCGTCGCGCGCGGGCTCGCCGCGACGATCTCTTCTTCGTCCTCGAGCCGCAGTGGTTGGGAGAACACGCCGCAGAGGTGATTCCGCTGGTTCGGGAAGGTGTGGCGACGTTGACGACCCGTCGCACCGCCCCCTACCCCTTCCCGCCGCGGGTCCGCCGGTACCGGACCCGGCATCCCGTCCCTCCGCAGGGAGCTTAGGCGGGGGGCACCGGGGCCGGAGCGGTCCGAGTCCGGGCGCCGTCCAGCAATCCCCCCGGCAGAGTCTCGCGCAGCAAGAGCACGGCCCCCGCGAGCGCTCCCACCACCAGCGAGTACGCCCGCCAGGCGACCAGCAGGACCGCCAGCGTCCCCGGCGGCACCCGCCCGTCGAACCCCACCACGAATCCCAGGTCCACCGCTCCGGCGCCCGCCGGAATGGGCGCCAACAGCAACCCCGTCGTCAGGGCGAACGCGGCCACCGCGAGATCCGGAAACTCGAGCCCCGGCACCCGGGCCAACAGCACCGGGAGGATGGCAGCCCGCGACACCAGGGAGACTCCGGAGAGCAGCACCACCCCGGCCATGACCGCCGGCGGATGCGAACGCATCTGCTTCCAGCTTTCTCGCACGCAAGCCATGAACCGAGAGGCGGTCCGCGGCCATACGCGATGAAGCACCAACAGCGAGCCGGCCAGCCCTGAGAGTGTGATCCCCAGGACGCCCCACGCCGTCGGTGAGCGTGTCAGGTGCGAGATGGCACTCAGGAGGCCGGACGCCCGGGAAGCAAGGGTCAGAGTGATGGTAAGCCCGGCGGTGATGAGGATCAGCGTGTCGGCCACCAGCTCGGAGCCGAACGCGGCGATGGTCGCCGCCGGAGTGGACCCGGCCCGCGTGAATCCGAAATAGCGGAGGGGCTCGCCGCCGACGCGCGCCGGGGTCACCGCCGCCATCGCATCCCCACACGTGTTGATCACCAGAGCCTGACGGATCGACACCGGCAGCAGCAGACGGCTCCGCAGTGCGCGCGCCAACACATCCGCCACGCAAAGCGTGAGCGCCGCGGCGTGCTGATCGAGCCCGATCGGCGGAAGGTCCATTATGCCGCGGCCACGCGGGCCGGCTGGACGTAGATCCTGGGCTGCCCCAGCCTGCCCACCACGGCCGCCGCACCCTTGGGAAGCAGCCTCGGCACCACCAGTGTCTGAATCCCGACGGCAAGGGCCAATCCCGCCAGGGAGTCGACCGCGAAATGGTTCTGGGTGTAGATCGTCGCGCCGAGGACACCGAGCGTAATGGCGATGCCGAGCATCCCCAGTCGCCGGTGACCCATCCGCCAAAGGATCCAGGTGAGCGTGACCGCGCCGGCGACGTGCGAGCTGGGGAACGCGGTGCCCAGCGAGTCTCCCGAGTCCTGGATCAAGTGATTCAGGCGAAAGATCGGTCCTCCGCTCACCGTGTCGGGGAATGTGACGTGCAGAAATCCCGGGCCGGTGGTGGGCCACAGCGCGTAAAACAGAAAACAGGCCAGGTACGCGGCCGCGATCCGCAGCACCCCTTCGCGCCGCAGCGCGCCCCGCGATGCGAAGACCAGGAGGACCGGGACGAGACACAGCAGCGGGTAGTACGAGAAGTAAAACAGGTGCATCACCTCGCTGAACCCGCGCCCCGGCAGGGCGTGGAGCCAGGCCACATTCAGGTGCAGCCCGAACACCGCGCGGTCGAGCCAGGCCAGGGCGCGATCGTGCGGCAGATTGTTGATGAACCGGCCGTGGACGTCGAGCTCCCGCCAGAACACGCAGATCCAGACCAGCGGATAGAAGTCGTAGACCTTGCGCAACCATGGCTGACCGGGCGCCGGAGCCCGGGCGAGCAGCAAAGGAAGGCCGAGGGCGATGCCGTGCACCGCCACCAGCCAGCGCGCCGTCTCGTATTGGGGAACGAGAGGCGCCCAGCGCCCGATCAGCACCAGGTTGTACGCGGCCACCATCCAGTCCACCACTCGCGGATGACCGGACCGCGGGAAAATCCGGGCGATCCCGCCAGCGGCGACCGTCATTTGGGGGTGAATGGGTAGGTGTGCTGGACGAAATACGCGACCGGAAAGTCCTCGGGGTACTCCCGGTCCGTCAGGCCGAACGCCCCCGCCTTCCGTTGCGCCGGGTCCGGGAAATAGCCGGTGCGCAGGAGCCAATCCCAGAACGCGAACTTGGTCGCGAAATTCTTGCCCTGCGCCTCCGGGGCGAGGGCGTGGTGCCAGCGGTGCATCTCGGGCCCGTTGATCACGTACTGCAGGCGCCCCAGCCGCACATCGAGGTTGGAGTGAATGAACATGCCCCAGATCGCCCCGATCGCCCCCTTGATCACCGCCACACTCGGCGCCGCACCCAGGAGTACGATCGGCGCGAACTCGATGGTCTGGTTGATCAGGATCTCCAGCGAGTGGGACCGCACGCCCGACAGCCAGTCCACGTCCTTGACGGAGTGGTGCGCTTCGTGGAGCCGCCACAGCCAGGGGGTCCGGTGCTGCAACCGGTGAAACAGATAGATGTAGAGGTCGTGCGTCACGACGAAGAAGGCCAGTTGCAGAACGACCGGCCAGCCCGACACGAGATGCAGGCGGGACATGCCCGTCCGGCTGTCAAGAAAGAGAATCAGTCTCCCGATCGCCACACCCAACACGTAGCTCTGCACGAACCCGTAGAGCAGCAGGTCGTTCCAGAACCCGGCCCGGAGCAGGTGCTGGCCGGGGCTGTAGGGAAAACGGCGCTCGAGGATCGAGAACGCGATCCCGGCGCCCACCACCGCGGCCAGGGTCCAGATCTCGACCGCGTGCATTACCCGACCAGCGCCTGGCCCGCGGCAACGGCCGGCCGAGCCGGCGGCGTGCCCCGGAGCCGGCGGAGCGCGCCCATTTCGCTCTCATACACCCGCTTCACGCCGTCCCCGATCGATTCCTCGATGGCGCGGACGTCGCGCACCAGGCGCATGAAGCCACCGATCTCGACGGACGCGGCCTGATCCGATCCCCAGAGCGACCGGTCGAGCGTGATGTGGCGCTCGATGAAGCAGGCGCCCAGCGCCACCGCCGCATACGTGGTCGCCAGACCCGTCTCATGACCGGAGTAACCGATCGGCACGCCGGGATACCGCGCGGCCAGGGTGTCGATCATCCTCAGGTTCAGCTCGCGCGGCGGGCACGGATACGTCGACGTCGCGTGCGCGAGGAGGAGCCGGTCGCGACCCAGGACTTCAACGCCCGCATCGATCTCGTCCATCGTCGACAT
>DATBCM010000330.1:0-1794 GCA_036270455.1 Gemmatimonadales bacterium
GGGCGGCGAGGTCGCGGAAACGCCGGTGCACGCGGAAGCCGCCGTGCCCGGGTGGCCGGTGCATCAGGAAGTGCACCGCGCGCTCGCGGCGCTGCCGGAGGACCAACGGCAGGCGGTGACGCTCGCGTATTTCGAGGGGCTCTCGCACTCGGAGATCGCCAAGCGGACGGGGACGCCTCTCGGCACCGTGAAGACGCGGATGCGCATTGCCCAGCAGAAGCTGGCCGAGTCACTGAAACATGTGCGGGACTGGATGGCCTAGAGCATGACGGACTGGATGGGGATGTCGGCGAGCCCTCGGACACCGCCGCCGGGACTCAAGTCCCGGGTGCTGGCGCGTGTGGGTGCGGCGGGAGCACGGCCGCGCTGGCCGCTCGCGCTGGCGGCGGGCCTGGTGCTGGTTGCCGGGGGACTGGGCTATTGGGGGTGGAGTGAGTCGCAGCAGCTGGCATCTACTCGCGGTCACCTCACCGAAGCGATGACCGCCTATCGCGACACGCTCTCGCTCCTGCGCAGCCCCGGGACGCGGGTGATCAACATCCCGGTCTCGACCAACGGTCAGGTCGGCGCGGTGACGATTTTCGCCGATACGATGACGCACCGCTGGCTCGTGACGTGTCATCACCTCGCCACCAACCAGCCGGGCCAGGTTTATCAGCTCTGGTTCATCACCACGACGGGGATGGTGACCGCGTCGGTGATCCGGGTCTCCGGGGGCGCGCCCATGGTGGAGGCGCTGGAGATGCCGAAGGGGGCGGGGGATGTGATGGGGGCCGCGATGAGCATCGAGCCAGGGCGGGGGTCACCCGCTCCGACCGGCCCGATGGTCTTCCACTACATGCTGTAGGCTATTTGACGAGGTCGTGGACCGTCGCGAGCTCCACGATCTTCAGTTTCCGCTTTCCCATCGGCAGCGTAATGGCCACCGTCTCGCCGATCTTTCCACCGAGGAGCGCCTTGCCCAGGGGTGAGGCCATGGAGACGGGCATTTCGTCTCCGTCTTCGCCGCCCTCGATGAAGTCCCCCAGCGTCAGCGCGTAGACCTCCTTCTGCTTCGTCTCGGCGTCCTGCACGGTGACGCGGGATCCGAACCCCACCCGGTCCTTCGGCAGGTCCTTCTCGGAGACGCTCGACAGCTTGCCGAGGCGCAAGCGCAGGTGCGCGAGGCGGAGGGTGGTGAACACCTGGCGCTCGAGGGCGGCTTTGTACTCGGAGTTTTCCCGGAGGTCGCCGTGCTGGCGGGCGCGGTCGATCTCCTTCGGGATCACGAAGTTGAGGTCGTGGTTCAGGCGTTCGACTTCGGCCTGGAGCTTGTTCTTGAGGTCTTCGATCATGGGTTCATTTGCCGATTGGGAAAATAGTAGGCAGTTTGGGCAGATGATGCCACCCAACTAGGAGGAGCCCGTCATGCGCCTTTCTCGTTCGGCCCTGTGGTGCGTGCTCACGCTGTCTGTCGCTGGATCGCTAGCCGGCCAAGCTAGCCGGCCGGGCAAGCCCCGGATCGTCCGTGCCTCCCGCAGTAACCTCTTCTCCGGGCAATTCGCCCGTCAGCTCTCCGCCAACCGGGTGAGTTGCGGGTTCGACAACTTGGGGCATGCTTGCGCCTAGGTCCTCGAAAACGGCACCGCAGAAGGTGCGTTCTGGCCCGGCAACACACCCGACAACTACATCTTCCAAAGCGGGATCCAGCTCGCCGGCTTGATCGCTCCCAACGCTGGATTTTCCTGGGCTGGGGACACCGTCGGCGCGTTCTTCGTGGACTTCCGGGGCGACCAGCAGGATGGATCGTCGCTC
>DATBCM010000331.1:0-2571 GCA_036270455.1 Gemmatimonadales bacterium
GTCGTCTCGAGTGTCTCGGGGTTGAGCCGGGGCCGTCCGGTGGCGGCGTCGAACTCGATGCCGATCTGCGCGAAGAGCTCGAAGTCCGGATGATATCCGGTGAGCGCGTAGACGCGATCCGCCCGAATCCGCACGCCACCGCCGAGGACCACGTCCTCGTCCGTGATCTCGACCACCTCGGCACCGAAGCGCGCGGCGATTTCACCGGCCTTGATGCGGTTCTCGAGATCAGGCTTGAGCCAATACTTCACGCTTGCGGGGAGGGACGCACCGCGGTACACGAGCGTGACCTTGGCCCCCGCCCGGAAGAGCTGCAGCGCGGTCTCCACCGCGGAGTTCTTGCCGCCGATGACGACGACCTCGAGCCCCGCGGAGCGATGGGCCTCGTCGAAGTAGTGAGAGACGTGGGGGAGCTGTTCGCCGGGGACGCCGAGCGGGTTTGGATGGTCGAAGTATCCGGTGGCGAGGACGACCCGCTCAGCCACCATGGTATCGATGCCGAGGCGGCCGCCGATGGTGCATTCGATGCCCTGGGGCGAGCGGGTGGCCTTGAGCAGCTTCGCGCCCGTCCGGACCCGCAACTGCTCGGCCCGCACCACGCCGCGATAGTATTTGAGCGCCTCTTCCCGGGTGGCCTTCGCGCCCGCGCAGACGAGCGGGTGGCCCCCGATTTCCAGACGCTCGGGCGTGGTGAAAAAGGTCATTCCCACCGGGTACCGCACGATGGACTCGGCCATCGCGCCGGCATCGATCACGAGGGGGTGGATGCCCCGCCGCGTGGCGGAGATGGCGCAGGACAATCCGATGGGTCCGGCGCCGACGATGAGGGCGGCTTCGCGAGAGCTCGCGGGCATCGGCGGAATCTAGTGCCCTAGCGGGGGGGACAGGGGCCGAGCAGTATTGCCGAGCCCCTTCGCCCGAGAGCCCGGTGACTGACGAACGGAAGCCCCTGGACGAGGAGATCGACGTCTACGGGATGACACATCAGGGCCTGGTGCGGAAGAACAATCAGGATCATTTCCTGCTGGGCTCGCTCCGCAAACAGCTACAAGTGCTGCAGACCAGCCTGCCCCTTTCGGCGGACGTGGGATCGCCCGACGAGCGGGTCGCGTTTCTCGCCATGGTGGCGGATGGCGTGGGCGGTGGGCCGCGGGGCGAGGCGGCGAGCCAGCTCGCACTCTCGGCCATCACGCAGTACGTGACCAACAGCGCGCAATGCTACTATGCAGCCGACGCCACCGATGAGGTCTTCCGGCAGAACCTCGAGCATGGGGCGCGGCGCGTGCACGCCGAGGTCGTCGGGAGGGCTGAGGTGGACCCTGACCTCAAGGGGATGGCGACCACGCTGACTCTCTGGTTGGGCGTGTGGCCCCGTGTGTATCTCCTCCAAGTCGGCGACAGTCGCTGCTATGTCTATCGCGAGGGCAAACTCACCCAGATCTCCCGCGACCAGACGCTGGCGCAGGAGCTGTTGGACCAGGGCGCCCTTACCCAGACCGATGCCATGCGCTCGCCACTGGCGAACGTCCTGTCGAGCTCCATCGGAGGTGGGCAAAGCGCACCGGTGGTGAGCCAGCTGAAGAACGACTGGCAGAACGTGTGGCTGCTCTGCAGCGACGGATTGACCAAGCACGTCCCCGACGCGCGGATTCAGAAGCGACTCGACGAGATGACGACCGCGAAGGCGACGTGCGAGGCCCTGGTGCAGGACGCACTTGACGGGGGCGGCACTGACAACGTGACCATCATCGTCGGGCGAGCCCGACAGGGGGAGTTGTGATGCCAGGTGTCAGGGGTCAGGGGGCAGGGGTCGGTGCGTTCCTTGCCTTGGCGACATCGCTCGCCGCGCAGACTAAGCCCGCAAGCTGGGGAACCGATTCCCTTGCGCCCTGTGCGGGGCTGACGGTCGGCTGGTGGGTGGATGCCCCGAAGCTCCAGGCGATCGTGGGGACTCGGGGCACTGTGGCACCCCGGCCCGACGGCAAGGGCCTCGTGCTCCTGTTCGCGACCACGTGTCCGCATTCCACCATCGACGGCACGAACACCGGGCCTGTGGCGCTGGGTGCGGTGATCGTCCGGATCGAGGCCCGCAAGGATTCCACCAAGCCTGCCGGCACCCGCTGGAGCTCGGCCCCCTTCGCCTACGGCCCGGCCGCCGCGCCCGTCACCGAGATGTTCAAGCTCTACGGATTCGCGACAGGCACCGGCCCCATTATTCTGCAGGCCGATTCAGCGGGCGGACAGCGGAAGGCGCGCTTCGTCATCGAAACGCAGGATGGCAAGGTCGAGGCCAAAGCCGTGCTGGGAGACTCGACCGCGCGCTTCGACCTGATGGGCTACCTGTTGTCGGGGGGCACGGAGGGAGTGTTCGGCGGCCACGAATGGGCGAACCGGCGCTTCGGGACGGCGACGGTCCAGGCATCGGGCACGACGATTCTTTCGCGCCTCGGCATCACGGGGCCTCCGGACCTCGCGACCTTCGACACCAATTTTGGGTGGATGTTCACCTTCAGTCACGAGCACTAGGCTTCTCTTCCCACTTCTAGCCTGGGAAGGACATCAGGTCATCCC
>DATBCM010000332.1:0-2494 GCA_036270455.1 Gemmatimonadales bacterium
CCCCTTTCTGAACCCGAATCTGACCCGGATAGACTCGTCGTGCGCGCTACGAGGACCTGATGAGGAGGAGTGGTGGCACCGTTGGTACGTCGGCCTCTCCGACACGTGAGGGTGGGGGGATGACCGACACCCCGCCCGCCATGTTCCAACGTCCAACCGATCCGTGCCAATCCCTCCCGCCCCTCCGCAGCGGTGGCCCGATCGCCCGGATGCACACCGAATGGGCCCGGCTCGACGCAGCCCCCGGAAACACGGCATCCTTCGCGGACCGGCTCCGGGTGAAGGCCCGCTCTGCGGCGGCGCGGGTCACCGGGAGCGCCGATCGCCACTTCTTGGCCGATCTGGTGCGGGCCGTGGACGCCGTCGCGGCACGCTGCGACGAGCTCTCCGAGCGCATCGGGAAACTCGAGGTTGTCGCGGACGACCTGGCCCGGATTCTGGGGGAAGAAATCACACAGCTACGGGCGGCCGTTGAAAGGACGACCGACCGGGAATCCGGGACAGCCCCCTCTTCGCCGACGTGAGCGCGGGGCAAACACGTCCCTCGGCCGTGATGTTGAGCTCGTCGTGGTGGAAAAGGGATACGGAGCTCTCGTTCGTCGCCCGCGCCGTGGCGGGGGCAGCGTCACGCTCGGCTGAGATCACGGTCGTTGCGCCGATGGCCCCAGGCGCGACGGAGGCCGACGGGGCATTCGATGTGGTCGGGATTGGTGGGACCACGACATCTGGCTGGCCGGAGCCCGGAACGGCCCGCTGGACGCGCCGTCCGAACCCGTCGTCAACGTGGATCCTGGACGAGCCGGGCGCGGACACGCGCGCGCTGTTCCAGGCCTTCGGCGACTGGACGGCATTCTCCATCGCTCCCAACTCATGGGAGACGGCGGGTACCGTTCGGTCATTGCCCCTCACGCCTGGCCCGGCGGGCGGAGCGGCCGGGATGGCCGGCATGCTCGGCATGCACGTCCCGGTAAATCCTTTGGCCGGCACACAACGGCACTTGGGTCTCGGATTCACCGGTTACATCCTGGTACTCACTGATCGCCCGCGCACTCCACCGGTCGAACCCCCAGCCGAAGCGGTTGCGTGGCTGACTTCTCGGTTCCACGAGCGGTATCTCGTGATCGTTGAGGGTGGCCGCGCCGCTGTGTGGAGAGGACGCGCGCTCAGGGGTGTGATCGGCGTGGACACGCGGACAGACCTGTGGCGGTTGCTGGCCCACGCGCAAATGACCATCGACCTGGCGCCCGGACACGTCATCGCCCGCGAGTGCATCGAGTCCCTCCGCTTTGGCACGCCGATCGTGGTCCCCGACGGCACCATCGGCGCGGCACACGCACGTGCCGGTGGCGGACTTGCGTACACTGACATCCTCGATCTTCTCGACCACGTGGCGAGTGTGTGCGATGACTCGGTTCGTCGTGACCTGGCCGAGAAGGGCCGCGGGTACGCGGAAACCTGGTACGGACAGCCCTCTGCTTTTGTCGAGAAACTGGCCCGAAGTCTTTGCTGGGTCGCATGACGCACTACACCGGCCAGGGTGACCCCGATCCCAGAACCGGCGCCTATGCCGTCAGCAGGCGCGCCCGGATCCAGATCGCACGGACACGATCGTTTGTGGCTACCGGAGCGGTGCTCGCAAGGTATCTGGGCGACCTTTACCGTCGGTCCACAAGGCAGACGACTCCGCCGTAAATGGGCGATCCCCGCGTTGCCATCCTGATTGAGAGGTGAACCCTGCGAAGCCGCTACGTCGACTAGCGTCTCGGGACTTACGAGATTCAGCGTCGCCTGGCAGTTCTCCCACTCTCGCAACGATCCCTATTCCGTGACCACCGTGCGATCTTCGCCGACCCACATCCGTCGGTCTGGCTTCTCCTGGTGGCTGCGATCGCGTCTATCGGCGGTCTCAGCGTCCCAGAATTTCTGGCCGGCAGTCATCGTCGTGGGTGTGGTGATAGTCGGCAACCTCCCATACCTCCTGCATCTCTTTGACCCCAACCCACTTGACACGCTGTCGGGCCTCGGGACCGTCAAGGCTCCAGGCCTGATCGCCGGGAACTTCGCTACTGACCCCAATGTCGGGTTGACCGCGCAAGCCTTGGGCCACCTATCCATGGTCGATTGGATCCACGGTCATATTCCGTGGTGGAACCCCTACGAAGGCCTGGGTTCACCGTTGGCCGGGGAAATGCAGGCGGCTACGTTCTTCCCGCCCACCGCCTTCCTCCTTCTCTCGAATGGGCAGGTCCTGTCCCACATCGCCGTGGAGTTGGTGGCGGGCCTTAGCACGTACTTCCTGCTGCGGCGGTTGGCATTGAGACGGCCTGCGTCGGTTGCGGGTGGGATCGCCTTCGCGCTCAACGGCACCTTTTCCTGGCTCTCCCATGCCCCGACGAACCCCGTAGCGTTTCTCCCGCTGCTCCTCCTCGGGGTTGAGCTCGCTGCGGACGCACACCGTCGGAGCCCGCTAAGAGCCTGGAGCACTATCGGGGTC
>DATBCM010000333.1:0-2628 GCA_036270455.1 Gemmatimonadales bacterium
CTTCCCGGAAGACAACGGACACATGTCCAACGAGCTGGTTCCGCAGGATCAGCCGCCCTCCAGCCCCAGCGCCCTCGCGTCGGCGCAGCGGTTCACCCCGGCGCCGGGCATCGACCCGTTCGGGAGTCAGTCCGACGCGGGTGGGGTCGACCTTTCCCGCTATCTGGCGGCGGTCAAGCGCTACAGCTGGCTGGTGGCCCTGGTGACGGTGGTCTCCCTCGTGGGGGCCTTCGGGGTGACCAAAGTCATCCCGCCCAAGTACGTCGCCAAAGGAACCATCTGGATCCAGGCGGAGGGTGCGGGCTCCGGCTCCCAGCGGAGCGGCCCGATCCAGGCCGGGGATCTGCTGCCGTCGGGCGGGTTCATCAATCTGCTCCGTTCGTTCATCGTGCTCGATGAGGCCGTGCGGCGTGCGCACCTGTATCTCACGCTCGCGCCCGGTACCGATACGAGCGTTTTCAACGGGATCAGCATCGCCGACCGGCTCCGGCCGGGGAAGTACAAGCTCGCGATGGGTGAAAGTGGGGGACAGTTCACGCTCTCCACCGACGCCGGTGACGTGGTGCAGCGGGGCCAGGCGGGCGACTCGATCGGTACTCTGATCGGGCTCCAGTGGGCGCCCCCCGCCGCGCAGTTTCGTCCGGGCAAGACCATCGCGTTCACGCTGAGCATGCCGCGGGACGTCGCCACGCAGATCGCGAACACCGTCCACGTCGACATGGACGAGGGCGGCAATTTCATGACCGTCTCGTACACGGGCTCCGACCCGGTTCGGGCGGCGAACATCATCAACGCCATCGTGGACCGTGAGGTGGAAGTCGCCGCCGATTTGAAGAAGGCCAAGCTGACCGAGCTGACCAAGATTCTGGAAGATCAGCTGTCCAAGGCGCAGTCGAACCTGACGAGCGCCGAGAACTCGCTGGAATCGTTCCGGGTGCACACGGCGACGTTGCCGTCGGATCAGGGCGCGCCGATCGCCGGCGGAATCCAGATGACCACGAATCCCGCCTACGACAGCTACTTCAGGAAGAAGATCGAGCGGGAGCAACTGCGGTCCGACCGGGCCGCGATCATGCGCGTCCTGAACAGCGTCTCGGACTCCGGGGTTTCCGTCGACGCGATGATGGTGATCCCATCGGTCAACAGTTCGACCGAGCTCAAGTCCGCGCTCACCGATCTCACCAACAAGCAGGCGAATCTCCGGGGCCTCCGGACCCGCTACACGGACGCCACGCCGATGGTGGCGGCGGCCGCCGGGGAAGTGGATTCGCTCGAGCGCCGGACGATCCCGCAGCTCGCGTTGAGCCTGGTCTCCAACATGGATTCGCGGGCGAAGACCCTCGACAATGAGCTGGGGCAGTCGGCCACCGACCTCCAGCAGATCCCCACGCGGACCATCGAGGAGCAGCGGCTCTCGCGGGCCCAGATCATCGCGGCGAACCTGTACACGAGCCTGCAGCAGAGCTACGAACAGAACCGTCTGGCCGAGCTGTCCACCACGCCGGATATCCGCCCCCTGGATCGCGCGATGGTGCCGCGGGCGCCGATGTCGGACTCCGCTTCCAAGATCCTCGCCATGGGATTCGTGGCCGGCCTGGGCCTGGGCCTGGCCGGCGCCATCCTCCTCGACCGCATGGACCCACGGGTCCGGTATCCTGCTCAGGTCACCACCGAGCTGGGGCTCCCCATCCTCGGCACGTTGCCGCGGGTGGCGAAGGGCGCCGGCTCCAACTCGGACGAGATGGCCCACGTCATCGAGTCCCTGCGGTCGATCCGGCTCAACCTCTCGCACGCCCACGGCGCGGCGGGGCCGCTGCTCCTGACCATTTCGTCGCCGGGATCGGGGGACGGGAAGTCCTTCCTGTCTTCGAATCTGGCGATCGCGTTCGCGGACGCCGGATTCAATACGCTGCTGATCGACGGCGACCTGCGGCGGGGCGGACTCCACCGCGTGTTGAAGGGCGTGCGGACCCCGGGCCTGACCGACTACTTGAGTGGCACCGCCACCCGCGAAGGCGTGATTCAGACGACGCCGTACCCCCAGCTCTGGTTCATCGGCGGCGGCACCCGCAAGCAGACCGCGCCCGAGCTGCTGGGGACCCCGGCCATGCGGGAGCTGGTGCTGGGCCTCCGCGCCAACTACCAGGTCATTCTCATCGACAGCCCGCCCCTCGGCGCCGCCGTCGATCCGTTCCTGCTCGCGACCCTGACCGGCAACCTGGCGGTGGTGCTGCGCACCGGCGCGACCGACCGTCAGCTCGCGCGCGCCAAGCTCGAGATGATGGACCGGCTCCCGGTCCGGATTCTCGGCGCGGTGCTGAACGACGTGAAGCCGGAAGGCGTGTACCGCTACTACGGCTACCTGGCGGGCTACGAGGCTGAGGAAGAGCGGAAGGCGGGGAAGGATCCGCGGCAGATTGCGACGCCGGCGGGGCATTCTTGAACCCCGGGGCATGGCCCCGGGGTTAACCCACCCTTTCAAGCACGAGTTGGCGGGCTGTCATCCTGAGCGCCGAAGGCGCGAAGGACCTGCTTTGGATCAGTTACTCCCCACGGCTCCCGGATCATACCGCTGAAAGGGACCCGCGCTCTCGTTGGTCCGTACCTGGCGCAGGGCCGCCGTCGCGC
>DATBCM010000334.1:0-2476 GCA_036270455.1 Gemmatimonadales bacterium
ATGCGGTTGGTGCACACCCGGGCCATGGTCCGCGCGGCATTGGCCGGGAAGCTCGACAAGATCACCAATGTGACGGAGCCGGTGTTCGGCTTGTCGGTGCCGCAGCACGTCCCCGGGGTCCCCGACGAGGTTCTGCTCCCCCGAAAGACCTGGAGCGATCAGGCGGCTTACGACGCGATGGCGGTCAACCTGGCCGCGCTCTTCAAGAACAACTTCGTCCAGTTCCAAGACCAGGTGCCCACCGCGGTTCGGGAGGCTGGCCCAAGAAGTTGAGCCAGACCACCGGCGGGGCGGGGGCGCCCCTCGAGGTCATCCGCGACCCGCTCTGGAACAACATCCGTCTTGAATCGGACGCCGTGACGGTCGTGGACACGCCGGCGGTGCAGCGACTCCGGTACGTCCGCCAGCTCGGCCACGCGTTCCTGGTCTATCCCGGCGCCACCCACAGCCGGTTCGAGCACTGCCTAGGCGCCTATCACCTCGCCCGCCGGGCCCTCGAGCATCTCTCCCACGGCGATGTCGTCGTCCTCCCCAAGGACGCCAAGGCGATCCGCCTGGCGGCCCTCCTCCACGATATCGGCCACTACCCGTTCTCCCACGCACTGGAAGAGGCAGGGCTTCCGCGACACGAAACGCTGGCGCGCCGGCACCTGACCGGAGGCGCGCTGGGCGACGTGCTCCGGGACATCGATGTGGACGCGGAGACCCTGCTGACGCTCATCCAGGGGCGAGATGCGGTGCCCTTGGCCGGGGTGGTGGCGGGTTCCCTCGACGTCGACAAACTCGACTACCTGTCCCGCGACGCCTGGATGTGTGGCGTCCCCTATGGGGTGATCGACGTCGACCGCCTGCTCACCTCACTCACGATCATCGAGAGAGCCGGGCGGCCCACCCTGGCCTTGCACGAGAAAGGCCTGGCGGCCCTCGAGTCCCTGCTCTTCGCCAAGTACCAGATGTACCGCAACGTCTACTGGCATCACGCCGTCCGGTCGGCCACGGTGATGTTCAAGCGCGCCGTGACGGATGCGATCGCTTCTGGGCACGTCACGGCGGAGGGCGTCGCCGACGCCACCGACGATGGGCTGCTCCATGAGCTTTCCCGCAACGACCCCAGGGGCTTGGCGCGCGCCCTGCGCGAGCGTCGGCTCGCCAAGCGGGCGCTGGACCTCCCCGCGACGGATCTCCCGGCCCCGGCGGATTGGCCCGCTCTGGATCCCGGGCTCGTCGCCCGGGTGGAAGACCGCCTGGCCGCCGAGTTGCAGCTCGGGCCGGGGGATCTGTTCCTGGACTTCCCAGCCAAGCCGGAGATGCTCGACCTGCACCTGCCTCTGGTCACCCGGGACGGCGAGGTGGTGGAGCTGTCCGGGCACGAGGCGGGAGAACGGCTGGGACTGCCCCGCGTGTCCGCGGAGCTGGTCCGCTCGGCGCGGCGGCTGCGGGTGTTCGTGCGCGAGCCCCGGACCGTGCCGGAGAAGGCGGTGGTCGATCTGGTGTGTGCGCCGGGCGAGGAGGTGGCGACCCGCCTGAAGAACGGGCGCCCCCTCCTCAGTCGCTCCTAGGGCATCAGGCGCATCACCTCGCGGTACCTCCTTTCCAGTGATTTCGCTTGACGCCGCAGGACCTTCCCGAGCTTCGACAGCGCAGACCCGGGCACACGGGTCCTTCCGGTCCGGTAGTTGAACAGGGTTCCGGCCGTCACCCCCAAATCACGAGCCAGGCGTTCGATCGAATAGGTCAGCGCCTGCGCCGCACGTTTGACGGCGCTCCGGGCTTCCCGCGGAAGTCGAGGAGTCCTGGCCATGGGCCTAGATCCCGAGGTTGAGCCGGAACTCGAACGTCCGCGGACGCCCGATCGATGATCCGCTGAAAAACGCGCCCTTCAGCACGTAGCGGTGATTGAACACGTTGTCTACGTAGAGCTGCGGCCGCAGAAGCGACGACCCGAACGAGATCGCGTATCCCGCGGAGGCACTGAGGATGAAGCTGGGCGCCACCTTGATGGACCGGTTGAAATCGAAGAGGCCGGTTCCGTACGTGGAGTCCGGGGAGTTCCCGTTGGTCAGCCCGCTGCCGTAGGTCCCCGAAAGACTCAGGTACGCGCCGTTCCGGGCGTAGAGGAGGTTCGCCACACCTGAGATGCGCTGATCGTGATCCAGATCGAAAGCGCCGCCAGGGGGTTGACCCGGGAAGAACCCTCCCGTGATGGTGCCGTACCCGTAGGCGTGATTCACCGCGAGGTTGAGGTATCCGGAAACCGGGCCCCCCGGCCGCACCTCCACGACGCCTTCGATCCCCGTGATCCGCACATGCTGGATGTTCACGGAAGTAGTGATGGCCGATCCGGGCACCGTGTTGTCGTCGATCCCCGGGTCGCTCTGCTTGTGATAGACCGAGAGCTTCGTCACCACACCGAAGGGATAGCGGTGCACGAACCCCACTTCGAGGAAGTGGTCTCGCTCCGGCAAGGTCGGCTCGG
>DATBCM010000335.1:0-3596 GCA_036270455.1 Gemmatimonadales bacterium
GACGTAACTTACAAGGCCGCTTAGATTTACACCGTGCTTCGAACCTTGGCTCCGTTCGCGTCGCTGACGCGCAGCCTGCCCTCCGCCGCGGGCGTCCGGGTTCATTTGCCTTCGCCTAACTCCGATCTCTCAGGCTCTGCCTCTCCGAGCAATTGCTGGAATCACCTTGGGACCCCCGTGGGCTGCTGGCCGGTCGGGGGCGTAAAGGATTCGTGCTTTGAAGCGAGAAATACTGATCTCAGGCAGCCAGCGGGAAACCCGCGTGGCAATTCTCGAGGACGACCGTCTCGTTGAGTTACTCGTCGATCGTCCCGATGCCCGGCGTTCCGTCGGAGACATCTACCTCGGCAAAGTAGAAGCAGTCCTTCCCGGTATTCAGGCCGCCTTCCTGAATATCGGTGCCGAGAAGAGCGCGTTCCTCCATGCCTCCGACTTGATCGAGTCGGAGGATGAGGACGAGCCGGGTGAACCCGAGGAGGTCGACGACGAGCCGCAAAATGGCGACGGTGCCGGCGATGGCAACGGCAACGGCGCTCCCCAGGCCCAGCAGCAACCGCAGGGCGGGCGTGGCCGCAATGGTGGTGGTGGCGGCGGGCGCCGCGGCCGCCGTCCTCTCCCCAACATCCAGGACGAGCTGAAGCGCGGTCAGACCAAGCTCGTCCAGGTGATCAAAGAGCCCATCAGCACCAAGGGTCCGCGCGTCACGGCACAGATCTCCCTGCCGGGCCGGTTCCTGGTCTACATGCCGTATGCCTCGAAGGTCGGCGTTTCCCGCAAGATCGAGAACCGCGAACAGCGCGCCAAGCTGCGCGAAATGGTGAGCCGCCTGGTCCCCAAGGACGAGGGGGGCTGGATCATCCGCACGGTGGCCGACGACCTCACTGAGGAGAGCTGCAAGCGCGAGATCGACCACCTGGTGGGGCTCTGGAAGAAAATCGTCAAGAAGAGCAAATCCGGCCGGGCCCCGGCCCTGGTGCAGCGGGAGACCTCTCTCACGCGCGGTATCGTCCGCGACCTGTTCTCCGACAAGGTGGACGGGCTCTTGGTCGATTCGCGGCAGCTCTACAACGAGATCGAGCAGTACTTGAAGCAGATCGATCCCGGGCTGATCGACGGGGTGAAGCTGTACGAGCAGGAGACCCCGCTCTTCGATGAGTACGACATCGAGACCGAGATCCGGGGCCTGTTCGCCCAGCGGGTGGACCTGCCTACGGGCGGATACATCATCATTCAGCCGACCGAAGCGCTGGTGTCGATCGACGTGAATACCGGCCGGTACACGGGGAAGAAGGACCCGGAGAACACCATCCTCCGGACCAACCTGGAGGCCTCGCGCGAGGTGGCGCGCCAGCTCCGGCTGCGGGACATCGGCGGGATCATCGTGGTGGACTTCATCGACATGGAGACCCGGGGAAACCGGGATAAGGTGCTCCACGAGCTCCGGACCCACCTGGGCCGGGACCGGGCGCGCACCAAGGCCTATGCGGTCTCCGAGCTGGGGCTCATCGAGATGACCCGCCAGCGGGTCCGGCCCTCCCTGTGGCAGTCCATGACAGCCGACTGCCCGACCTGCTCGGGTACGGGACGGGTATTCCGCCCTGAGGTGGTGGTCCGGCGGATGGAACGGTCCCTCAAGCGGGCCGGCGCCGACCACAAGGAACGTCAGCTGGCGGTCCGCCTGCACCCCGAAGTGGCCATCTACCTGGTGGAGCAGGAGCCGAACTTCTTGCGGCAATTGGAGAAGCAGACGGGGCTGCAGCTCGAGGTCCGGGATGACCCCATGATGCGGCTCGACGAGTTCCGGATGATGGCCAAGCCCGCTGGGCGGGACGTCACTGAGCAGTACGCAGTGGCGTAACAGACCACGGCCCATTGACTAACCCTATGACCCTCACTAGCTTCCGCGCCCTATGACGTACGCCATTTTCAAGGCCGCCGGCCAGCAGTTTCGAGCCGAAGAGGGCCGAACCATCAAAGTCCCGCTACTCGACGCCGAGCCCGGGAGCAAGGTGACGTTCGACGAGGTGCTCCTCACGTCGGACGGGAAGACCATACAGACCGGCACGCCCAAGGTCAAAGGCGCCAAGGTCACGGCCGAGGTCGTGCGGCACGGGAAAGCGCGCAAGATCCGGATCTACCGGTTCGCCCGCCGCTCCGGATACCGCCGGCACGCCGGGCACCGCCAGCAGTTTACCGAAGTGAAGATCGCCGACGTGAAGGTCGGCTGAGGGTCTCATGGCTCATAAGAAGGGTGTCGGCTCTACCCGGAACGGCCGCGATTCCAATCCGCAGTACCTGGGCGTCAAGCGTTTCGGTGGGGAATTCGTGAAGTCGGGGAATATTCTGGTCCGCCAGCGCGGCACCAAGTTTCATCCCGGCGCCAATGTCCGCCGCGCCTCCGACGACACCCTGTTCGCGGTCGCGGATGGCCAGGTCAAGTTCGAGCACAAGAGCAAGACCCGGTACAAGGTGAGCGTCTATCCGGCAGCTGCAACTGCTTAAGACGGTTAGTTGTTAGACGGTTAGACGGTTAGTGAGAACACGAAAGGCGGTCTTCCGAGAGGATGGCCGCCTTTGTGCTTTACTAACCGTTTAACCGTCTAACCGCCTAATAGCTTGGCGGCACCGTCTTGTATCTCTCCAAGAGCTCCTTCTGTCTGCTCGTCAGCGGAATCTCCCGGCCCCGGATGTAGACATGCTCCACCGCGGTCGCGAACTCGAACGGATCGCCCGACCATACCACGACGTTCGCCACTTTTCCGGCATCCAGTGAGCCATACTTGTCACCCACGCCGAAGATCTCGGCCGGGGTGAGGGTGATGGCCCGCAGGGCCTGATCCCACGTCAGGCCGAAGGACACCGCGGTGCCTGCCTGCTGGCGCATGTCGCGCGCATTGTGTGCGTCGCCGAAATAAAAGCCCACCCGTACACCCGCCTTCGCCAGGATGGTGGCGTTGCCATAGCGCGTGCCCAGGCCATCGTAGCTCGGAATGTTGTCCATCGGTGCCACCAGCACCGGCACCCCGGCGGCGGCGATCTCCCCGGCCACTTCCCAGCCCTCGGATGCCCCGGCGAGGATCATCTTGAACTTGAATTCCTTCGCGATCCGGAGGGCCGTGAGAATGTCGCTCTTGCGGTTCGCCATCACCAGCGCTGGTTCTTCTCCCCGGAGCAAGGGGAGAAGGGCCTCGAGGTCCGCAGCGGGCGCGGAGAGCGCCTGCATCTGCGCCTTCGAGTAGTCCGCCTTGCGGCGCGAATACTCCAGCGCGTCGCGGAACAGTTGCCGCAGCCGCTCGCTGGCGCCGGCGCGGGAGCCGCCGCCGGTGCTCTTCGAGCCCTCGGAGAGATCGATAGCCATGGCCGCGGGAGAGCGGTCGATCATCTGCTCGATGGTGCCGCCGTCCAGGTCGACCAGCACCGCCTGGCCCCCGATCAGGCCGCCGCCGGGGCGTGCGAGCGCCGTGGTGACGCCCTCGATCCGGGTGACGGGAATCAGCGTGGACGCCGGGTTGATTCCCTCGGCCACGTTGAAGGACGCGGCGACGTCCCGGCCGACGCTCCCTTCGTTGCCGTTGGGAACCTGGTCGATTTCGTCG
>DATBCM010000336.1:0-2626 GCA_036270455.1 Gemmatimonadales bacterium
ACTCGCGCAGCAGCTGGACGGTCTCGAGCACGCCCTGCGAATGCCCGTGCGCCGAGTCGATCACGATCACGTCGCAGCCAGCGTCGAGCAGGGCCTTGGCTCTGGTCTTCGCTTCCGGAGTGCCGCCCACCGCCGCCGCCACCCGGAGCCGGCCATGCTGGTCCTTGTTGGCATCCGGGTGCTCTTTGCGCTTGAAGATGTCCTTGATAGTGATCAGACCCTTCAGGATTCCATCCTTGTCCACCACCGGCAGTTTCTCGATCCGGTGCTTGCCGAGGAGCCGCTCGGCCTCTTCCAGCGTCGTGCCCACCGGCGCCGTGACCAAGTTGTCCTTGGTCATCGCCTCCTTGAGGGGACGGTCGAGCTGACGCTCGAACTGCAGGTCGCGGTTGGTGATGATGCCGACCAGCTTGCCGGCCGAATCCACGATGGGCACGCCCGAAATCCGGAAGCGCTCCATCATCTTCAGCGCTTCCCGGAGGGGACGGTCGGGGCCCAGGGTGATGGGGTTCAGAATCATTCCCGACTCCGACCGCTTCACCCGGTCCACCTCGGCCGCCTGGCGGGCGATGGGCATATTCTTGTGGATCACCCCGATCCCGCCGGCGCGTGCCATCGCGATGGCCATGGCCGATTCGGTCACGGTGTCCATGGCCGCGGCGATGAGCGGAATGTTGAGGGGGATGGCGCGGGTGAAGCGGGTTTTCGTGTCGACGTTCCGGGGGTGCACCGTGGAGTGCCGCGGCGCGAGGAGGACGTCGTCGAATGTCAGTGCGGTGGTCTGCCGGAAGGTTCCCATCTTGGAAGTTACTTCGGTGACCCCCCATCCTCAACTGGCGGCTCTTCCTTCTTCTCTATCTCCTTCTTGTCCGGATTCCGGCGCACTTCGTTGACCGCGGCCCGTCCCGCCGCCGCCAGTCCGTCCAGGAACCGCCCGGCCTTCCCCACGGCGTCCATGGTGCCCTTGATCACCGTGATCGGCACGCGCCCGGCGCGCATCGTGTCCTCGAGCGTTTCCGCCACCTTCTGGAAGGCCGGCGCCCCGGCCGGACGCTCGGCGTATTTCGATTCCAGAAACTCGATGTAGTCGAGCACCTGGTAGGCCTTGTCTTCCGGCAAGGTCTCGAGCTTCCGCAGCAGCCGTTCCTTCAGGATGTCGTTCATCGCGCCGCCTCGAACGAAAGCAGGTCCACAATCGGATTGCCGATGAAATGACTCTTCCCCACCCGGACCGTCGCCGTGATCTCGAGGTCGGTGAGCGGGGCCAGGGCGGCCACCGCCGCCTTCCTGCTCTCGGGGATGATCACGTACACGAACCCGCGTTCCGGCGCGGGCCCGCGCGTCAGGAGATAGGTCGAGCCGTCGGGAATGTCGGGCCGGAGGTCGTCCGCGGTCTCGATGGCGACGAACTGCAGCCGCCACCGCACCACTTGCCCCGCGTACTTCGCGGGATCGGCCCGGAGCTCGGCCGCGCTGACGCCCTCGAGCACTCCCGTCTGCGTGGACGCGAGGTCGGTCGTCTTCACCCACGCGTCGAGCTGCACCCGGGTCCACTCTCCGGAATGGGCGAGCACCTTGAGGGGCGTGGGCGCCGCGATCGCGCCCGTCACCGCGCCGCCGGGGGCGCCGTACAAGTCCGCGCGTTGGCGAGGAGTCGCGGTCGAGAATCCCGACGTGTCGAGGGGAGCCGGCAGCGGCGCCGGAGGCAACGCCGCGGATGGCTTGGCGCTGTCCGCCGGCGGTGTCGAGTTGGCAGTGCTCGAGACCTGGCCGAGCGAGGTCATCAGCGACGCCGAGACCCAGCCGGTGCGGCGGACGTGGATCCAGGCGCGCCCGGAGTCGACGCGCTGGAGAGCGAATCCGTGCGGCAGCTGCGCCTCCACGGCGCCCTTCGCGCGGTCGCGGAGGTTCTCCCCCGCAGGGTTGGTGACTACGAGATCGTACTCTCCCTGCGCGCCCCCCCCCGGGCCCACCGACTTCCCCCAGATCCAGCCCTCGATGATGACCGGCAGCCAGGTGCCCTTCGCCGCGCCGCCATCCATCAGCGTTCCCTTGGTGAGCTGCGCAAGGCGCTTGCCACCCGCCGAGTCCCGGATCCACGCCCCGGCGGTATTGACCTGATAGCGAGTCTGCGCGGCGAGGGGAGCGGCCCGGACGGCCACAATCGCCACCATGGCGAGGGCCAGTGCAACTGGTAGGGCTCTAGTGCCGCGACTAGATTGCATTTCCTTGAATATGGCGACGCCAAACTCCGGCCGCACCCCGGTCGTCCTGATCGTGCTCTACGGCTGGGGCTTTCGCCCCGGCCGGGACGGTAACGCCATCGAGCTCGCCGACACCCCCGTCTGGCACCAGCTCTGGGACCGTTCGCCCCGCACCCTGCTCGACGCATCAGGCCTGGCCGTGGGCCTCCCCGAAGGACAGATGGGCAACAGCGAAGTCGGCCACTTGAACCTGGGCGCCGGCCGCGTCGTCCCGCAGGACATCGTCCGGATCTCGCAGAGCATCGCCTCCGGCGAATTCTTCAAGATCCCCGAGCTCGTGACCCTGTGCGAAGCGGTCCAGAAGCGCGGAGGCACCCTCCACGTCATGGGCCTGCTCGGCACCGGCGGAGTGCACGCGCTCG
>DATBCM010000337.1:0-2403 GCA_036270455.1 Gemmatimonadales bacterium
GCCGAGCGTGACCGCGAACCTCGCCCGCTCGGCGCGAGCGAACCAGTCGGTAAACCGCAGCGTGGTGCCGAGTATCGGCATGCCAATCATCGCCACCGGGAGGCTAAGCGCGCCGACCACGAGCCCGGGCACGACGATCCAGACGACAACGGCGCCAACGAACACGCCGATGAAGTGATGGATGAACGCTAGCCAGGTGCGCGGCGACACCAGGTCCCGAACGAAGTACATGCAAGAGACGCTAGGCCATCGGCGTCGGCGCCCGCCATCATCCGGTCTTCCCGATGCGGGGTAATGCTGGCCCTACCCCCACATGGACACCCGGCGGCCGCGCCGGCGCGCTTGTCCATCAGGTTCACGTATCGGGAAAGCTTGCGTTCCCTGGGGCAGGCCCAACCAATCGGGCATGCCTTCGGTAGCGCTCTCACCGGGAGGTTACCCTTGGGAGCGTCGGCGGTGTCCTACGAGCGGGGCGGACAAGGCCATCTTTGTTGGTCAACCTCTGCGGCTGTCGTCGGCGTGGCCAGCAGGCAAACAGCGACCCTACCCGAGCCAAGAGTAAAGGGTTGGTGTTTGACGCCGGAGTTCGTTCGCGCTTGACCCTCAGCGCGCTGGCCGTCCGGCCCTCACGTTTCCGGGATGGTCAGCCATGCGCTGATGCGGGCCATCGCGGAGGGTCCCGAATCGGAGGCGACGTCTTGAACCAGGTCGGCGATCGAGACGGCGCGCAGCGCTTCTCGCCAGGCCGCGTCCGCCCGGCTCATCGCGCGGGCGATCGGGCAGGGCACGGTACACGAGTCGGCCGGGGTGGCCAGCGGGCCGCGCTGACGGATCTCAGTGCAGGTGAATGCCTGGCCGGGGCCGTCGACCGCTTCGACTACGTCAAGCACGGTGATCGAGGCAGGCTCCCGGGTGAGCACGTAGCCGCCTGCCTTGCCCTGGACAGAGCGCACTAGCCCGGCCCGGGAGAGCGCCTGCAACTGCTTTGCCAGGTAGCTCGCCGAGACGTCGTGCAGCTCCGCAAGCCTAGTCGCGGGGACGGGCTCCCGGACCGTCGTGAGCACGACGCAGCAATGCAGCGCCCACTCGACTCCGCCAGACAACTTCACGTGACCACGCCCACAGCCCACTTGACTCGGATAACTTACATCCGGGTATATTCTCGGATGTAAGGTGTCCGAGTTTAGCGCATGGCCTGCACGCGAGTAGCCCACGCGCCGCATCACGGACACGGGATCGACGCAGCCAGCACACTCTCAGCGGAAGGCAAGCCATGAAGTTCGCAGTCATCGGCGGTACCGGGCTCATCGGGTCGCAAGTCGTCAGGAACCTGAACGCCGCCGGGCACGAGGCGGTACCCCAGTCCCTGTCCACCGGAGTCGACGTCGTCAGCGGCCAGGGACTGGACAAGGCGCTGGCGGGAGCCGACGTCGTCATCAACCTGACGAACTCCCCGACCTTCGACGACGCCTCGCTTGCCTTCTTCCGGACCTCGATGGACAACTTGCTCGCCGCAAGCCAGAAGAACGGGGTCGGCCACTTCGTCATCCTCTCGATCGTCGGTGCGGACCAGGTGCCAGGCCTGGACTATTACCGGGCGAAGGTCCTCCAGGAGGACATCCTCAAGGCCGGGCCAGTCCCCTACTCCATCGTCCGTGCCACGCAGTTCATGGAGTTCATGGACGCCACCATGTCCTGGACCGCCGACGGCGACACCGTCCGGCTGCCCGCCACCCCGATCCAGCCGATCGCCGCAAAGGACGTGGCCCGCGCGGTGGCGGAGGTCGCCGCGGGCAGCCCCCTGAATGGCATTCGCAACATCGCCGGCCCCGAGGTCTTCCCCCTCGACGAGCTGGGCCGGATCACCCTGTCGCACAAGGGGGACCACCGCACCGTCGTCACCGATCCCACCGCCGGGCTGTTCGCCCTCGTCGAGGGGGACGTCCTCACCGATAGGGACGCTCATCTCGCCCCCACCCGCTACACCGACTGGCTCTCCTGACCACCCCGGCATACATGGGCACCCTCCTGAATCACGACCCTGCCGAGGACGCACGGATGAACGCCATCTGCGAGCGCGTCGTCGGACCCTCCGCCGGGAGCTGCTGGACCGGAGCTTGGTCCTTGGTGAGCGACACCCGGCCCTGGTGGTCCGCGAGTACGTGATCCATTACAACCGCCACAGGCCGCACCAATCCCGGCAACAGCGGCCCCCGGGCATCGAAACGCAGCGCGGAAGCTCCATGGACGCGGCTGACGCATAGTTGCCGAATGCAGGTGGTAACGCCCTGTGCTGCTGACTTGATGTTCACCATCCGGAACGGCCCGCGCCGCGGACCCTGCGGGCATGGAACGCTGGGCGACCAAATGACGTCTAAGGGGCGTGCATCTTTCCACGCGCTT
>DATBCM010000338.1:0-4902 GCA_036270455.1 Gemmatimonadales bacterium
ACTGTAAGTTCAAACCGCGCTCCCGCCTCGGGAAACTCCACCTGCGCGCGTGCCGGCCATCCGCGCTGATCGAGCTCCGTGTGGCTTCGCGCCACCACGGTCGACCCATTCCGCCACTCGACGTCCAGGACCTGGTTCCCGCCTACGTACGTGAGCGTGTCGGCACCGGTTGCGTACCGCCACGCCATTCGCGGGTGATCCGCGCTCCCCACCAGCCCCGCGGTCACCACGGCCCCGGCCGGCGCCGGACGGGCCACTCCCAGGGTGGCCCAGAAGACTCGGACCCCCCGGATGAAGGACCGGAAGTCCTGATCCGGATCGGCCCAGATCACCGAGTCCCCCACCACCACACCGGCGCCCGATGAAAGGCCGAGGGTCGCCGCGTAGTCGAGGCGCACGGAGTCGGGTGGCGCGACGCGCGCCGTCGCTCGCCCCGCCGCGTTCAGCTTCCGGTCTTCGTACCGCCACTTGAACCGGATGCCGGCCCCATGCTTCGGCGCGGTGGTCAACGCCCACCCGCGGGCCGAGTCGGCCGATGCCGGCGCGAGAGCGGCGGGGGCGAGGGTCGACGGCCTGCAGGCGGTCGCTGCCGTCATGGCACAACCGAATGCCACCAACACGCCAATGTAGGAGCGCGCGTCGGCACGGTCAAGCAGAAATCGTTGCCGGCTCAGTAGTTAAACCCGAAAAAGAAGTCGACGAAGCGTCTTCCCTGATAGTTAGCCGGAAGGGAGTACAGTGAAACGTCCCCACTCGAAAACCGGTACCCCATGTCGAGGCGCAGCACGAACGCGGGGCCGAGGGGCATGCGAAGCCCGAGACCCGAGGACCCGAGGGAAGCACGGGCGTCCGTCAGTGGTGTCCAGGCGCGGCCATCATCCACGAAGAAGGCCCCTTGCACACCCGGGAATCGGAGCGGGCCGAAGGGAAAGCCAAGGTCCAGGTAGTCGGTGATCGGGAAGCGCCATTCGAGGTTCAGCATCCACGCGCGTGTTCCCGCGATGTAGCCGTAGTACGGATACCCGCGGATGCCCCAGGACCCCCCGATGTTAGTCTCCCGGGGTCGTTCCCCTCCGCCGTAGTACCCCATCGCCCGAAACGCGAATCCCGAGCGCAGGGAGGTCCGGAGATACCGGCGGTAGTCGCCGAACCCCACCCACGAATCGAAGCGGCCATGGCTGACGTCATTGACCACACCGGCAGTGAAGGCGTACCGCTCGCCGTCGATCGGCCCCGTGTCGAGCCAGAGCGTGTTGTCCTTCACGTAGGTGAGGTAGTTCGACGACAACCAGCCGACGCGATGGAGCGCCGTCGGGTCGCCTCCAGTCAAGACGTCGATCGACCCGAAGTCGAACCGATCAGAATGCTCCAGCCGGTACTCGAGCTCGAGGCGCCGGAAGCGGTCGAAGGGATACCGCAGCTGACCCAGCACACCGGTGGACGTCTCGTCGTAGACCGTCGACAGGTCCCCCTCGAAAAACGTCCCGCGGAGACGGAATGCTCCCACACCCCAGTTGATGCGATGCGTCTGATTCAGATAAACCAGCGTCCCGTTGATATTGCCGAAGAAATTCCCCAGGCCGTTGCCTTGAAAGGACGAGAGCTGGAGGAGCAGGAGATGATCCTCGAGCAGATCCGAGAAGAGGAAGTCCGCGCCCTGCGCGGCGCCGAGACCCGGCACCACGATGGCGTCCCCCGCGGCGAAGTCGAGCGTGAAGCGCCGGCGGTACGGCTGTGGACGCTCCGCGATGGTGACCGGCGCCGCCAGCTCGGGCCACGCCCAGTCGGGCGCCTCCCGGTTGGCGGCCAGACTCACGGCGGGCCCGGTGGTATCACCCGTCACCCGCGTCCGGTAGATCCCGAACGACAGATCGGAGAATCCGCTGAACACGATGGTCGACTCGGCCGGGACATATTGGGGATCGAACGCTCCGCCCAGCGCCGCGGTCACCCGCCGCCCCGCCCCCGTGGAATCGATGTCGTACACCTGCGATGCCCCGCCCCGGTCACTCGCGAACCAGATGCGGTCCGTGCTCCAATCCCACCGCGGCCCGCTGTCCTTCCAATCACCGTACGTCAGGTACGTGATGGCGCCGCTCGCGAGGTCGAGCGTGAACAGGTTCCTGGCTCCGTCGATGCCGAAGGAGGTCCGGTCGGAGGAGAACACGACGCGCTTGCCGTCGGGACTGACGGAGGGATCCACGTCCTGATAGCGGTCATTGGTCAGGCGCTCGAGGCGGCCGTCCGCGATCCACAGGCGATAGAGATCCGCGTAACCGTTGTCGGCCAGCCCTGAGAACACCACGCTCTGCCCGTCGGGTGTCCAGGAGGGCGACAGGATCCCCACCAGACCCGGGAACTGGAACCGGCCGACCTTCTGGCCGCGGCGGAGGTCCCAGACGAACAGCGCGTCGCGGTCCAGGTACTTGCTGGTGAACGCCAGCAGGCGTCCGCGGTACACGTCGAGCCGCGAGTCGAAGAAATGGAAGGACTCGAACTCGGGCGTCCGCTCGCCCTTCACCACCGCCCGCTTGTCTTCCCCGTCCAGCCGGGCTGAGTAGATGTCCGTGTACCCGTCCGCGGGCGAGAAATAGAGGACCCGGTTCTGGGCGGTGTCCGCGGAATCGAGCACCACCGCGGGTTTGATGGCGAGCGAGCCGACCTTCTTCGCGTCGAGCGCCAACGGGCGTGAGGCCTCCACGGCGGGGTAGTATTTCTGGCGCATCCAATGCTGCCACGCCTCGGAGAGCTGGGCGAAGGTCTGGCCGTACACCCCCTCCATCAGGTGGTCGAACGTGTCGTACTTCCACAACTGGTCGTAGACCTCCAGGATCCGCCATTCTCCGTAACTGTCGGCCAGGAATTGGTGAATCTTGGCGCCGACCGGGTACACGGCGCCCCCCCCCGCATAGTTCAGCTGCTCCAGCGTGGGAAGCTGACCGGAGACCGTGATCTCGCGGAGGATCATCTCGCCCTGGTTGTCCGTGCCGATCGAGAAGTACTCCGCCAGCCCTTCGGTCCACCACAGGGGCAGAGCCGCGTGGCGCTCGCGGGGATACCGGCGGAACGTCTGCGCCTCCAGGCTGATCTGGAACACGTGCACCAGCTCGTGACGGATGGTGTGCTTGAAGTCGTAGTAGCTGCCGGTGAACGGGAGCGTCACGCGCTCCTTGGCGAAATCCGTGACCCCCAGGAGCCCCTCGGGCGGGACATACGGCAGGATGTTGGTCTGCTCGAAGTCGGTGTGGGACGCGTAGACGATGAGCGGCACGCGGTGCGGGACTTCATAGTTGAAGCGCCGGGAGAGCGCCGCATAGCTCTCTTCCGCGTACGCCAGCGCGACCCGCGCCAGCTCTTCTTCGGCCGGGTAGTAGTGCAGGTCCACGTGCGGGCCCTGCATGACCCGCCAGTCGAACTCCTTGAACTGCACCTTGTTCTCGCCGAAGTACCCGTACTGCGCGCGGAGCCCCCGCCCCGCCGGCAGCACGGCGAGCGCGAGCAGCGCCAGGCCGGCGCGTCTCATCGATGCACGCTGCGAATGCGGTCGCCCTGGGTCACGTTGTCCAGCACCGACAGATCCGACGTGACCCGGCCGAAGATGGGATACGTCCCGTCGAGACGCGGCTCCTGCTCCAGCGTGATGAAGTACTGACTGCCCCCGGTGTCGGGCCCCGACAGGGCGAGTCCCACCGAGCCCTTCTGGTACCGGCGCGGGGAGATCTCGTCGCGCAGCGCAAAGCCCGGCCCGCCCCACCCATCGTCCCGGGGATCGCCGTCCTGAATGACGAAATTCGGGACCACGCGATGCCAGTGATCCCCATCGAAGTACCGGCGGTCCACGAGCGCCAGAAAAGCCGTCACCGTGAGCGGCGCGTCGGCCGGCAGGAGCTCCACTGTGATCGCCCCCCGGTCGGTCTCGATGGTGACGGTCGGGTTCGCCCCGCCGTGCAGCGAGGGATAGAGATACCGCCGGGCGGCGTCCCGGTAATCGGCGTCGGTCTTGCCGGTGGTGATGGGCGGAGGCTGCGGCCACGCCGGGATCGGTCCCGGGTAGTTGGCCGCCGCCATGCGCCAGGCCAGGTAATCGGCGGGGCGTGACACCGCCCCGAAGAAACGCGCGCTGACGGCGCTCTCACCGGCCGGCCCGGACGACGCGATCGCGCACAGGGCCCGGACCGCGGAGAGGCGGGCGTCGTTGAAGGGGTCACCGCTGGAGCGCTGATACGCGGCGACCAGTGCGTCCACGTCGCCCACGGCGGGGTGACGTCCGACGGCATCCGCCGCCAGACTCCGCACGGCGGGGTCCGCGTGCGTCAGCAGCCCCCGGGCTTTCACCAGGAATGCCGGATCCCCCTCCGGCACGATGCGCATCAGGGCATTCAACGCCGACGCCACCACGCGGCCGTCGGGATCGGCGAGCAGACGCTCGAGCCGGCCGCGGTCCCGCGCCGCGCCATCCGCTTCGGCGGCGACACTGCGCCAGTGCCAGTCCGGAGTGGCCGCCAGCGAGTCGGCGAACGCCGCACCCGCCGCCGAGTCCGCTTCGGCGAGCCCGATCGCGGCCTGCCGCCGGACCGCAAAGTTCGCCGAGACGAGATGCGCCCGTAGCGCCACGATGGCCGCCGCCCCTCCGGTCACCCCCAGTGTGGTCTCCGCCACCACCGCGACGCCCACCACGCCGTCCGAGGCGAGCGGCGCGACCGCGCCCGACAGCGTCGAATCGTGGAATGTGCCGAGCGCGCGCAGGGCGTTGACCCGCACCCCGGTCGCCTGGTCGGTCAGGAGCCCCCGCACCCGCCCGACCACGGGGGGATGCGGCTGTCGGGCTTGATCGAGCACGCGGGCGGTGATGCCGCGCAGCGCCGCCGCGCGCACCGTCGCGTCCTGATCGTTGAGGGCGGC
>DATBCM010000339.1:0-3669 GCA_036270455.1 Gemmatimonadales bacterium
CTTGGCCAACTCCCGAGCCAGCGCGACGATGTCCTTGCGCGCCTCGGACACGTCCGGACGGTCAACCGCGGTAGTCATAGAACCCGCGTTTGCTCTTCCGGCCCAGCCGGCCGGCGGCCACCATCTTCGCGAGGAGGGGCGACGGCCGGTACTTGTCCTCCCCGAGGTCCCGGTGGAGCACCTGGAGGATCGCGAGGCAGACATCGAGCCCGATCAGGTCCGCGAGCGCCAGCGGCCCCAGCGGATGATTCATCCCCAGCTTCATCACCGTATCCACGGCCTCCGGGGTCGCCACCCCCTGCTCCACGCAGAACACCGCTTCATTGATCATCGGCATCAGCACGCGGTTCGACACGAAGCCCGGGGCGTCGTTCACCTCCACCGGAATCTTGCCGAGCGCCTTGGAGACCTCGATCACGCGGGCGGTGGTCTGATCGGAGGTCTCGAGCCCCCGGATGATTTCCACGAGCTGCATCACCGGCACCGGGTTCATGAAGTGCATGCCGATCACCTGCGCGGGACGTCTGGTCTGCGCGGCGATGGTGGTGATGGAGATGGACGAGGTGTTCGATCCGAGGATGGCACCGGGCGAGGCGTGCTGATCGATGCCTTTGAAGATCTCGAACTTGGTCTGGGGATGTTCCGTCGCCGCCTCGATCACGAGCTCGGCACCCGCGACCGCGGTGAGCGCCGTGCTGGTCTTGATGCGGGAGAGCGTAGCCGCCTTCTGCTCCCCGGTGACGGTTCCCTTCTTCACCTGGCGGTCCAGATTGCCACCGATGGTGGCGAGCGCCTTACCGAGGGCGTCCTGAGAGACGTCGATGAGGGTCGTCTCCCAGCCGGCCTGGGCGAAGACGTGGGCAATGCCGTTGCCCATGGTCCCCGCTCCCACCACCGCGACCTGGCTCATCCCTCACCCCCCGACGAACGACGCGCGCCGTTAGAGGCGCGCGCGAAGGGAAGGAGTCAGGGGCCGGAGAATCGCGATGGCGAGTGCCAGCTTGCCGATGTCTCCGAGAATGAACGGCAGGGTCCCGAGCACCGCGGCCGCGCGAACCGAGCCCGTCAAAATGGCGAGCTGCGCCAGGCCGCCCAGATGGATGAGCGCTAAGCCGACGAACGCCCCCACCGCGACCCGCAGGGTCCCGCGTCCATTCCCGACGATCCGTCCCGTCGCCGCGGCGGCGAGGGGGAACGACAGGAGATACCCACCCGAGGTTCCGATGATGCTGGCGATGCCGCCCGGACCACCGTAGGGGGAGAACACGGGGAGGCCGGCGATGCCCAGCGTCAGATACAACACGAGACTCGATCCGCCCAGCGCCGCACCGAGCGCGCCGCCCACCAGGAGCACCGCGAGGGGCTGCATGGTCATCGGGACCGGTGTGCCCGGAATCGGGATCGCGAGGTGCGCCGAGATGGCGACTAACACCACACCGGCGGCCACCGCGATGGAACGACGGACGACGTTGGTCCGGGAGGAAGCGACGGCGACGGACGAGACTTCGCTCACATGACCTCCACACTGAGGGCGACGGCGTTTCCCCCGCCGAGGCAAAGGGTCGCGAGGCCGGTCGTCTGGTTCCGCTCGCGAAGAGCGTAGAGCAACGTGGTCAGGACCCGGGCTCCGGACGCGCCGATGGGATGACCGAGCGCGATGGCGCCGCCATGAATGTTCACGCGGTCCCAATCCCAGCCGAGGGCGCGGCCGTCGGCCAACGCCTGGACCGCGAAGGCTTCATTCGCTTCGATCAAGTCGTAATCCCCGATCTTCGCCTTGGTCTTGGCCATCAGGTTCTGCACGGCGACGATCGGCGCGAAGAACAGGTCCCTGGGCTCCCCACCGCCGGTGGCATATCCGGTAATACGCGCGAGCGGAGTCAGCCCATGAGCCTTGGCGAATGCCAGCGACGCCACGACCAGCGCCGACGCGCCGTCGTTCAACCCGGGAGCGTTTCCCGGTGTAACGGTGCCGTCCTTCTCGAATGACGGCTTGAGTGCCGCGAGGGCCTCGAGGGTGGTGTCCTTCCGAGGCGCTTCGTCCTTCTCGACCACGATCGGCCCCTTCTTCCCGGGAATCTCGACCGGCACGATCTGATCTTTGAAGTGACAGGCCTCCATCGCCGCCACGGCCTTCCGATGACTGGCGAGCGCGAAGGCGTCCTGATCGGCGCGGGAGATGCCCGCCTTCTTGGCCGTGTACTCGGCCAGATTGCCCATGTGCTGGTTCGAGAACGAGTCCCAGAGCCCATCGCGGATCATACCGTCGACTATGGTTTGATCGCCCGCCTTGATTCCGCCCCGCATGCCGTAGACGTAGTGGGGCGCGTTCGACATCGACTCCATGCCGCCCGCGACGACGAGATGCGAGTCGCCGGCCTTGATGGCCTGGGCCGCAAGCATCACGGCCTTGAGACCCGAACCGCAGACTTTGTTGATGGTGAGCGCCGGAATGATGCCGGGGAGGCCCGCGTGGATGGCGGCCTGGCGCGCCGGCGCCTGCCCCACCCCGCCCTGCAGCACGTTGCCGAGAATGACTTCTTCCACGGCCCCACCCTCGACCTGGGCGCGCTTCACCGCCTCCCGCACCACCAGCGCCCCCAGCTTGGGCGCGGTCAGTGATGCGAGACCCCCCAGGTACTTCCCGACGGGGGTGCGGCAGGCGCTCAGGATGACAGGCGTGGTCTGGTCGTTCATCTATATAGTCTCTGCTCTCAAAGTAACGAGGTGAGGGCCCGGGTGCGAACCTCGTCTTGCAACTTGCTGACGAATTCGGCTAGCGGCAGCACCACTTGCTTCTTGCCTTCCCCGCGCGCCCGGATCGCCACCGTGCCGGCGTCCGCTTCCCGCTGCCCCACCACCGCCATGTACGGAACCTTGTGGGTCTCCGCATCGCGGATCTTGTAGTTCAGCGTCTCACTGCGGTCGTCCACCCAGACCCGGAGTCCGGCGGCACGCAGGGCATCGCCCGTCTTCTTCGCGGCGCCCTCCTGAGCGTCCGCGATGGGCAGGACCCGGACCTGCTCCGGCGAGAGCCAGAGCGGGAAGGCACCGGCGAAGTGCTCGATCAAGAACCCGACGAACCGCTCGAGTGTTCCATAGATCGCGCGATGCATCATCACGGGGCGATGCGGCTTGTTGTCCGCACCCGTGTATTCGAGGTTGAAGCGCTCGGGGAGCTGGAAGTCGAGCTGGATCGTGGCGCCCTGCCATTCGCGCCCGATCGCATCGTTGAACTTGACGTCGATCTTGGGACCGTAGAAGGCGCCGCCGCCTGCGTCGAGCCGGTACGCCATCCCGCGGCGCTTCAGCGCCTGCTCGAGCCCCTTTTCGGCCACGTCCCACATCTCGTCAGCCCCGAGCTTCTTCTCGGGGCGCGTGGCGAGATCCAGCCGGTACGTGAGCCCGAACGTCTTGCCCAGCACCAGCTCCACGATGTCGAGCAGGTGGAAGATCTCCTGCTCGATCTGGTCCTCGCGCAGGAAGATGTGCGCGTCGTCCATGGACAGGCCGCGCACCCGCAGCATGCCGTGCAGGACGCCCGAGCGCTCGTTCCGGTAGACATTGGCGATCTCGGCGAGCCGGATAGGCAGGTCGCGGTAGCTGCGCTGCTGCGAGGCGTAGACCAGGATGTGCATCGGGCAGTTCATCGGCTTCACCCGGTAACGC
>DATBCM010000340.1:0-3456 GCA_036270455.1 Gemmatimonadales bacterium
GGCCAGCGGCACGGTGGTGGATGTGGGGGACCGCGGGACCTACCTGACGACGGTGATTCTCCAGAACGGCGGGGGCTACTACACCATCTACGCTACCCTCTCCGATGCGACCGTCCACCTGGGCGACCCGGTCGTGTCCGGGGAGGTCATCGGCCACGTCGGCGGCGCGTCGACCGATCAGGGCTCCCACCTGCACTTCGAGATCCGTGGGCCCGATCAGATCGCCCTCGATCCGCTCAACTGGCTCCAGAGAAAACCATAAGACGTCGAGAAGCACGGCGTCGAGAAACAGACCGTCAAGAGACACAACGTCGAGAGACAAGACGTTACGTCTTGCTTCTCGACGGTTTGCTTCTTGACGTATGTGTCTTGTTAGGTGCTGCTCCCCACCCGGTCGGGCGCTTTCTTCCCCGCCGAGAGCGATTCTTCCAGCATCCGGAACAGGTCCTTCGCCTCGATGGCGTCCGGGTGCGGATACGCGACCAGGCCGGCGGTGAGCGCGGGCGATTTGCCGGGGCCGAGGTGCGGGAAGGTGTGGGCGTCCACCACGCGGCGGATCCGGTCCACGAACCCGCGGGCGCCCGCGAGATCGGTTCCCGGCAGGATCAGCGCGAACTCGTCGCCGCCATAGCGCGCCACGAAGTCCGGCGCCCGGATCTCCCGCTGCAGCATGGACCCCAGATCGAACAGCACCTCGTCCCCCACCGTCTGGCCGCCGCGTTCGTTGATGGTCCGGAGCCCGTCGATGTCCAGGAGCACCACGCTGAAGGCCAGCGTATAGCGGCGCGCGCGCGCGAACTCATCGCGGAGGCGTCGGTCCAGGGCGTCGAGAGACCCACAGCCGGTCAGCGCGTCGGTCGTGCCGGCGGAGACCTGGCGGCGGAACATGGCGGACCGGCGTTCTTCGATCTCGAGGACGCGCGCCGCCGCCTGGGCGATGGTATTCGCAAAATCGACTTCGGCCGGATCCAGCTGGGGCTCACCCCGATGGCTCCGCAGGAAGAACACGCCGGCGGCCTGCCCGTTCACGAACACCGGCAACGCGGCCGAGGATTGGACAGTCACGTCGAGCCGCTGGTCTTCCCAGTGACGGCGGATGGCCGCGAAGAGCGGGTGCTGGTGGATGTCGCTCACCAGCACCGGCGCCCGGGTCTTGAGGGCCTCCTGGATCTCGGGATAGCGGTCCAGGTGTACGGCCAGATTCCGCACCTTCGGGTCTTCGAAGACCGCCACCACCCGGCCCTGGGTCCCGCCCGGGCCCGTCAGCACGAAGGAGCAGTGCGTGAGCCCGAACGCCTCCCCGACCCGTCGGACCAGGGTCTGAAAGACGTCCTCGGGCTTCAGGGCGCTCGAGACTTCCTGGAAAATGTCGAAGAGCGTTTCGCGGGTCCGCAGGGCCTTCCGGGCCGCCGCCAGGGTGGCCCGGCGGCGAGCGTCGGCGGTCAGGCGCGCCTCGACCTCGGTGAGATCGATGGGGGCGCGGATCACGTCGGTGGCCCCGGCGGCGAGGAGTGCAGCGGTGTGCAGCGCCGTCCCCCCCGTCAGGAGCACGACGACCGAAGCCCCGTCGTGACGGGGGTGCTTGACCATGTCCCGCACGCGTTCGATGAGCGCGGGATCATTGGGGGTAGCACCAACGAGAATGACGTGGGGAGGGCCGTCGGCGGCCGTTTCGGAGTCCAGCACCGCAAAGCCGGCACGTACCAGCATCCGCTCGAGGCCATCGGGGCGGGCCTCGGGGGCCCCGAGCAGGAGGAGGCGCGACAGTTTGGATTCAGCCAAATGGATTCCGGGATCCCCGGGTGGCGTTGAGCCAAAGTAAGTTTCGCCCGATGCCGAAACAAGCTCGAACCGCCCGATGAGCCGCCTCGCGCCGGGAACTGCTGGGCTCAGGCGGCGGATGGTGCGCGAACAGATCGCGCGGCGGGGCATTCGGGTCCCGCGCCTGCTCCTGGCGATGGACCGGACCCCGCGCGAGTGGTTCGTGCCCGACGAATCGTCGGCCGACGCGTACGCGGACGAACCGCTCCCCCTCGTCGCCGGGCAGACCATCTCCCAGCCCTACGTCGTCGCCCTGATGACGGCCCTGCTCGCACCGACCCGGCACGACCGGGTGCTGGAGATCGGCACCGGCTCCGGCTACCAGACCGCGATTCTCGCCCGGCTCGCGGCGGAGGTCTACACGGTGGAACGCCTCCCCGAGCTCCTCGTCACCGCCGAGGCGCGCCTCCGGCGGATGGGGGTCGACAACGTCCAGACGCTCATCGCCGACGGTGCCCGCGGTTGGAGTGCCGCGGCCCCGTTCGACGGCATCCTGGTCGGGGCGGCCGCGCCAAGCGCGCCGGAGCCCCTGCTCGAGCAGCTCGCACCGGGCGGGCGGCTGGTCATTCCCATCGGCGACCGCCTGGCCCAGGAGCTCACGGTCTTCACGCGGGTGGACGACGGGCTCACCACCCGGGCCGCGGGCGGCGTCCGGTTCGTACCGCTGGTGTCGCCGCTTTCGTTCGACCCCGGCGCCGCCGCGTGACGTCCACGCTCGACCTGCTCGGCGCCCACGTCTCGACCGACGGCGGCGTCTCGACGGGGCCCGCCCGGGGGGCGGAAGTCGGCGCCCACGCCATTCAGCTCTTCACCAAGACCCCGAATCAGTGGCGCGAGCCTCCGATCATTCCCGACGAAGTGGAGCGCTTCAAGTCGGAAATGGCGCGGACCGGAATCGCCGCGGCAGTCGCCCACGACAGCTACCTGATCAACCTGGCGTCACCCGACGACAAGCTGCGCTCCAAGAGTCTCAAGTGCTTCAAGGGTGAGCTCCAGCGGTGCGAGGCGTACGGCATTCCGTATGTCGTGTCCCACCCCGGCAACTTCATGGATGACCACGACGCCGGGCTGACTCGCAATGCCGACGCGTACGCCGCGGCCCTCGCGGAAGTACCGGGAGCGGTCGGAGTGCTCATTGAGGGCACGGCGGGTGCCGGGACCGCCCTGGGACGGAGCTTCGAGGAGTTGCGCGACCTCCGAAACGGCATGCCGGAGCCGGTGCGCCCACGCGTCGGGTTCTGTCTGGACACGGCCCATCTCCATGCCGCGGGGTACAACGTCGTCGGCAACGTCGGGGGCGTCCTCGACGATTTCGACCGGGTGGTCGGCCTGTCCCACCTGAAATGCTTCCATCTCAACGATTCGAAGGCGGCGCCGGGGTCCCGGCTGGACCGCCACGAGTGGATTGGTGAAGGAACCATCGGGGCGGAGCCGTTCCGCCGCATTTTGCAAGACGCACGTTTTACGAAAGTCATTAAAATTATCGAGACGCCAAAGGGCGACGACCCGGTGCACCATGACCGCCGCATGCTCGAGCGACTCCGGTCGTACGCTTGAACGAACTCCGGGCGCCGAACGTAGTGGAGGACCGATGACTCATTCGCGGACGCGCCGCGGCTGGTTGAAGCCGGCATT
>DATBCM010000341.1:0-7577 GCA_036270455.1 Gemmatimonadales bacterium
GACGTGAAGCCGGCGGTGGCGGACAGCGCGGGCTGGCGCGTCTACCACTGGCGTTGGACCAACCTCGCGATCGACACGACTCGGACGACACTTCAGAAGCGCGAGGGCATCGAGATCACGACCTTCCGCTCCTGGCGCGACCTGGGCGCCTGGTATGGCGACCTGGAGCGTCCACGCGAGACCGTGACTCCCGCCATCCAGGCCAAGGCGCAAGACCTCGTGAAGGGCCGGCGCACGTTGACCGACTCGATCGCGGCGCTGTTCACGTTCGTCTCCGACCACATCCGGTACGTCGCGCTCAACTTCGGCGTCGGGCGGTTCCAACCGCGCACGGCTGCTGACGTGCTGGCCAACGAGTATGGGGACTGCAAGGACAAGCACGTGCTGCTGGCAGCGCTCCTCCACGTCATCGGCGTCCCCTCCGCGCCGGTCCTGATCAACACCGTGCGCGACCCCGACTCGGCCGTCGTCTCGCCGTCGGAGTTCGATCATGTCATCACCCTCGTTCCGATGGCGAAAGACACCCTCTGGCTGGATGCCACGCCCGACGTCGCGCCGTTTCAATTTCTGTGGTACGAGCTGCGGGGCCGGCGCGCGCTCGTGATCCCGGCGAGTGGTGCGGCACGGCTGGGCCGGGCGCCCCGGAACCTGCCCTTCGCGCCCACCGAGGACATCACCATGCGCGGCGGATTGACCGGCGGCACCATCGCGCTCGGGGTCCGGTTCAGCGAGCGGGGCGATGGGGAGGTGCTCCTGCGGGAGGTATTCCGCACCCTGCCGCGCAGCTCGTGGCCGGCGATGGCCGCGCGGCTCGACGACAACCTCCCAGGGCCCGGCACCACCAGCGATCTCGACGCGGCCCGGCCGGAGGACACGGACAGCGCGTTCTGGATGACGTTCCGGCTCACCCAGTCGAATGCACTCACGTGGAAGGACAGCCGCGCGGGCTATCAGCCGCCGTTGCCGGCCATGTCGTTCGGTCTCGATGATTCCACCGCGGATACAGCACACATCGACGTGCTGATGCATCAGGCCAGGCGCCTGGTGCTGGGCCTCCCTGCGGGAATCACGGCCAACCTCCCCATCGCGATCTCGATCGACCGCGACTACGCGGACTACCGGTCGACCTACACGCTCCGCGGAGACAGCGTCGAGGTCCTCCGGACCCTCGACATCAAGGCGCCCTTCGTCCTCAAGTCCCGGCGGGATGACTTCCGGGCCTTCCGCCGCACGGTCCGGAACGACGAAGCCCAGCTGATCGGGTTGATCGGCACGGCCGCCGCGGTCGCGGCGACGCCGGGGCCCAAGGCAGACGTGGATGAGCTGGTTCGTCGGGGCAACAACAGCTACCAATCGGGGGACGCGCGCGGTGCCGCCGATCTCTTTGGTCAGGCGCTCGCCGCCGATCCGAAAAACCAGTACGCCTGGAACGATCTGGGGCGCGCCTACCTCGACCTGCGGATGCTCGACTCCGCCGCGTCCGCGTTCCGCCGGCAGATCGCCCTCAATCCGTTCGACCAGTACGCCTACAACAATCTCGGCCTGGCCCAGTGGCGGTCCAATGACCTGCCGGGTGCCGCGTCCAGCTTCCGGAAGGAGATCGAGGTCAACCCACTCGATCAGTATGCCCATTCGAATCTGGGACAGGTGGACTTGCTGCTGAAAGTCGATTCGGAGGCCGCCCGGGAGTTGGCCAAGGCCGCGGTCATCACCCCCGGCGATGCCAATGTGCACGCGAACTGGGGGCGCGCACTCGTGCGCGTACGACAGGCCGACAGCGCCGTGGCCGAGTTCGACCGCGCGATCTCAATGGCACCGGCGAGACCGTATCCGATGGTGGCCGCTCGGGCGCTGTCCGACGGCGGGGTCCGGCTCGACAAAGCCGAGGTCTATGCCCACGCGGCGCTGGATGCCGCGACCGCGTCCCTCCGGAACGCCGGGGAGGAGCCGAACCGCCTCGATGGCGCCACGTTCTCGATCGGGTTCGCCTGGGATCAGCTCGGCTGGATCCTGTTCCGGGAGGGCAAGAACGCGGAGGCGGAGCGCTATGAGAACGCCGCCTGGAGCTTGACCCACCAGGGGTCCGTGGGTGACCACCTGGCGCAGGTCTATCAGAAGGAGGGCAAGCGCTCGCTGGCGATCCGGACGTACGCCCTGGTACTGAACGCCCATAACACGCCGACCGATACCCGGCAGCGCCTGACCACGCTGGTCGGGAGCACCCGGATGGCGGACCAGTACGGCGATTCGGCGCGGACCTGGCTGATGAATGACCGGACCATCGATCTGCACCGGGGCGGCCCGGAAGGGACCGCGATGCTGCGGATACTCACGACCCCACACGGCGTCACCAAGATCGAGGTCGTGAACGGGTCCCCCGATTTCAAGACCCTGTCGCCGGCCATCGAGCGGGCCCATCTGCCGGTCGTGTTCCCCGACACTGCGACGCTGACGCTCCCGGTGCGGGCGCTGCTCGCTTGCTCGTCGGAGCGCTGCCTGCTCACCGTGACGGAGCCGCAGTTCATCACGCCCGTGATACAGCAGTAGCCCCGGGCGTCAGTACCCATCGCCATCGTCGGCCGCGAAATGAGTTTCGAACACCCCTCCCGATCCGGCCGGGATCTCAGCGCTCGGCCCCCTCCTGAAGAATGAAACCTACGCCCCGCACCGTCCGGATCACCTCGGCGCCTGCCGCTTCCTTGAGCTTGCGACGGAGGTTCCCCACGTGCACGTCGACCACGTTGCTCTCCGGGTCGAAGTGCATGTCCCACACCTTCTCGAGCAGCTCGGTCCGGCGCTGGACGGCTTCGGGGTGAAGGAGAAAATGCTCGAGGAGCTGGAATTCCTTGGGCGTGAGATCCAATCGCTTGCCGCGAATCTCCACCCGGTGCTTCAACCGGTCCATCGTCACGGCCCCGTACTTCAACAACTCCGTGCGTTCTGCGCCTCCCCGGCGCACCAGCGCCCGGACGCGCGCGAGCAGCTCGTCAAACTTGAAGGGCTTGGTGAGATAGTCGTCGGCGCCCGCATCGAGTCCCCGCACCACGTCCTCGGAAGCATCCCGGGCCGTGAGCATCAGGACCGGGGTTGCACGCCCTTCGGCCCGCAGCTCACTCGCGACCTGCAGTCCGTTCTTCTTGGGCAGCATCATGTCCAGGAGAATCAGATCGTATTCGTTGACGTGCGCGAGCATCGTCGCCTGGTCACCATCCGGTGCCACGTCGACCGCGTAGCCCTCTTCGCGCAGACCCTGCTCGATGAACCCCGCGACTTTCCGGTCGTCCTCCACCACCAGCACTTTCATCTCGTCTCCATTCGGACGTGCAGTGAGAGGATATCCGGGAGCTGGTGAGCGGACACTAAAGAATCCATGAAGGAGCCTTCATACTCCGGCCGGGACTAGTGGCAAAGTCAGCAGGAACGTCGCCCCGCCTGCTCCCGAACCCTCGACGATGAGCGCTCCACCCAGGACCTCCGCGAGACGCCGGGACACCGGCAGGCCAAGACCTGTCCCCAGGCCGGAATGCGGATCGAAGCGGAGAAAGGGCTCGAAAATGCCGTCCCGAATGGAGTCGGGCACGCCGGGACCCTGATCGGTCACCCGGAACTCGATGTTGCCGCTCGTGGCGGAAACGCTCGTCCGGACCGTCGTTCCCGGGGCCGTATGCCGGACTGCGTTCGAGAGCAGGTTCACGAGAATCTGCTGCACGCGAACGTGATCGGTCGTGGGGTGCGTGAGGTCGGGGGCGCAGTCCACCGCCAGGGTCACCTGCCGGGCCTCCGCTGACAGCCGGATCGCCGCACAAGATCTCTCCACAACCTGGGCGGGATCGACCTCGCGCAGAATGGGCTTGACTCGTCCCGCGTCGAGCCGGGTCAGGTCCAGGAAGTTGTTCAGGAGCTCGATGGCCCGCTCGGCTCCTTCGTACACCTCGCGTGCCGCCTTCGGCACCGGCGCCCCGTCCCGGCCGCGGACGAGCATCTCCGCCCAGCCAAACACGCCGGTCAATGCGTTGCGCAGCTCGTGGTTCATCATGGCGAAGAAGAGATCCCGCTGGCGCTGCATGCTCTGCACCTGCGAGAGCAGTCGCTCCCCGTCCTCACTCAGCCGGGCATTCTCGATGGCCACCCCGGCGGACTTGGCGAGCAGCTGGCCGATCGCCTCGTCCTCCTGGTCGAACTCGTCGGTGCCGATCTTGTCGGTCAGGTAGAGGTTACCGAACACCTTGCCGTCGCGCCCCAGGATCGGGACACCCAGGAAGGAGCGCATGGGCGGATGGTGCGCGGGGAATCCAGTGGAGTCGACATGCTTCGTGATATCCGGCACCCGAATGGGCCGGGGCTTCCGAATCACCACCCCCAGTACTCCCTTGCCCGTCGGCGGGGCGCCGATCCGGTCCCGTTCCTTCACCGTCATCCCGGACGTGACGAACTCGGAAAGCGAGGCGCCATCGGGCGCCAGCACGCCCAGAGCGGCGTACCGGGCCCCGACGACCTCCCGGGCCACGTCCACCACCTTCTGGAGCACGGCGGCGAGCGCATGCTGAGAAAAGATCTCGACCCCGGCCGAGAGGAGACGCACCAGGCGATCCCGGACTCGGGCCGCATCCGCGGCAGCGGCGCGCCGAGCGGCTGGTGTCGGGCGAGGGACTCTCTTCATGGATCTAAGTATGGAGTGTGAATGTCCCTTCATCGAGCCTTCATGAGTTCTCAGGCGTCCAGGGAGCAGGTTTCCGGTGACCATCACGCCTGCTTCCGAGAGGGAGTCGCTCATGAATCGCTCGCCGGCAATGATCGCACTCGTGGCTGCCCTGGCCGTGACCGCCGCTCCATCCGCCTGGGCTGGATCCGGCACGCCAAAGTCCCGCGCGCATCCCGCGCCCCCGTCGGAGGCGGCGCTTCGGACGTACGTCGCGGCCTACTCGAGCGCCACGCTCGGCACGACGCCGAGCTTCGCACGCCAGACTGGGCTCGCCTGCAGCGCCTGCCACACCCATTACCCGGAGCTCACCGCCATGGGACGGGCGTTCAAGCTCAACGGCTACGTCTTTCGCCGGGGGGGAGACTCGATCTCGGCACAGAACGCGTCGGGTGACCAGAGCCTGCTCCTGAACCTGGTGACACCACTCTCCTTCATGCTCCAGACCTCCTATACGGTATTGCGGCGGGCCCAGCCCGGGACGCAGAACGGTGTCGCGTTCTTCCCGGACCAGCTCAGCCTGTTCACAGGTGGTGAAGTGACGCCCCATCTGGGCGGCTTTCTGCAAGTCACCTTCGATCCGCAATCAGGGCAACTGGGCGTCGACAACGCCGACTTCCGGTACGCGACCCACTTGTCACTTCTGGGCCAGCGCTCGACCTTCGGGATCTCACTGAACAACAATCCGACGGTTCAGGACGTCTGGAACAGCACGCCGGCGTGGGGCTTCCCGTACGGCTCCTCTTCGGCGGCGCCAACGCCCGCGGCGGCAACCCTGATCGACGGTACCCTCGGCGGTCAGGTGGCCTGACTGACCGCCTACACCATGTGGGGCAGCCACCTCTATCTGGAGGGCGGGGCCTACCGGGCGGCTCCCCTGGGAACCCAGCGCCCACTCGACTCGACGGCCACGGGTGTCGTCGCGGGGGTGGCTCCGTATTGGCGGATCGCGCTGCCCAACACGATCGGCGGGAAGTACGTGTCGGTGGGAGCGTACGGTCTGTCGTCCCGGGTCTATCCCGCCGGCGTGACGGGCCCGACCAACCGGTTTACCGATGTCGCGGCGGACGTGAGTTTCCTGTGGCCGATGGGCGAGAACAGCTTCACCACCGAAGCAACCTTCATTCATGAGTCGCAGCGGTGGAACGCCGGTGGATCTGCCAATGCGGCCAACACCCTCAAGACCTTCCGCTTCGACCTGATGTATCACGTGGGCCACACGTACGCGTTCACCGCGGCGCCCTTCTTCACCAGCGGCACTACGGATACGCTTCTGTACGCGCCCACACCCATGACCGGAAGCCGGATCGGCAGTCCGAATTCGAACGGCTTCATCGGCGAAGTGGACGTCATGCCCTGGCAGAACCTGCGGTTCCAGTTGCAGTACGTCGCGTACGCGAAGTTCAACGGCGCTTCGACCAACTATGACGGCTCCGGCCGGAACGCGTCCGACAACAACACTCTCTACTTCCTGACCTGGGTGCTCTTTTGAACGCTCACATCGGCAGCTTCGTGATTCCCGCCCTGTTGCTCGGAGCCACTACGCTCGCGGGACAGTCCCCCGCCAAGGTGGATCCGTCCTGGATGACGGTGAGGGCCGCGGATTCGACCGTCGAGTTCCGCGCCGTCGCCGGCCTGACCCCGGCGAATGGCGGCATGAACTTCGACGGGGCGGGGACGGGCGGGTTGACACTCACTGTCCCGGTCGGCTGGCACGTCATTCTGCACTTCGCGAACAACGACGAGAACATGCCGCACTCCCTCATCGTGACCAAGTTCGAAACCCCGGTTCCCGTGACGCCGAGCGTCGGCGCTTTCGCGGGCGCCGCGAGCAAGGACGCGAGCCAGGGTGTGAACGTCGGATCGAAGCAGGACCTGCGCTTCAAAGCCGATCAGGCCGGGTCGTATCTGATCATCTGCGGGGTCCCCGGCCATGGCGCGGCCGGGATGTGGATCAAGCTGACGGTCAGCGCCTCGGCGCCGAAGCCGGCGCTCGGGACTGCGCCCTGAGACACCGGGAATCATTGAGGGGTCGAATCGTGTTTCGCCGTGGAATCCTTCGGGGCCACGGCCTCGACGCGGCTCCGCACCTGCTCGAGGATTGCCTGGAGGTTGTCCCGCGCCGAGTCCACCGGCCTGCGGAATTCGAGGGGCCGGCCTCGCTCCCCCACCGCCTCTTCGGCCGCGGTCACGTGGAGTCCGTCAGCCTTCTTCTTGAAATGGAATTGGAACTCGATCGTCACGTGAACCACCGGCAACCGGTTGTCACGCTGCGCGACGATCCCCCGGTCCAGCAGGAACAGGGCGTGGTCGTCGCCGGCGTAGTCGAGTGTGAGGTTCTGCGGCAGCAGCTCCGCCTTGAGCTCCTCCACCACCGCAGCCGGCGCGGCTCCGTGGATCACGACTTCCTGCGCGCCGATCGCAAGCGGGAACAGAAGGGCGAGCGACAGGACCGGAAGACCCATCGTTGAACGGGACATGGACCACGCTCCCTGGCGTCGAACGGGTTCCGGCAACGCTGCGCACAATGCGCAGAGTGGGCAAGACCTTAGTCCCTCACCACACCAGCGCTGATTGCCCCCGATGCTCGAAGGTCACCTGGACTGAGTCGTCTCGTCCCGTCACGACGATCGGCTTCCCGTTGAGCCTTACCGTCTTGGGACCCTGGAACCGCCACACGATCGTGATTCGCGCCGGTTTGCCGGTGATCCGCAAGCCGCTCGCGGACGCCGCCAGACGCCTTCCCTCGAAATCGACGATCGAGTTCGCCGGCCCCGGATAGAGCTCGTACACCCGCCGGTCATCGAGCCTCGGCACCAGGGTCATCACGTCTTCCGGAATCTTCGGCAGAATCGCCCCGGCGCGCACGAACAGCGGA
>DATBCM010000342.1:0-9420 GCA_036270455.1 Gemmatimonadales bacterium
TCCACCGGATAGAAGTAGACGTCGAAGTGCTCGGTCTGGATGATCTGCCAGTCGAAGGAGCGGTACTGGACTTTGTTCTGTCCGAAGTACTGTGCCGATGCGGCCGTGCTGAGCGCGGCGCACGCGAGCCCCGTCAAGAGAATCCTCGTCGCCTTCATGCTACCCCCACCCCGGGTACGGGCTTTCATTCTCCGACTGCGACCACCGGTGCTTCACCCCAGAGCCGCTCGAGCTGATAGAAGTCGCGCAACTCGGGGTGAAAGAGATGAACCACAAAATCCACGTAGTCGAGCAATACCCACCGGCCCTGCGTCAGGCCTTCGACATGGTGCGGATGCTCGAGCGACATCAGATGATCCGCCATGCCCCGCACGTGGGCGTCGGACGTTCCCGACGCAATCACGAAATAGTCCGTGGCCTCCGACAATCCTCGGAGATCCAGCACCACCACGTGGACGGCTTTCCGGTCCGACAACCCGCCGAGAATGGGCCGGAGTCCTTCGAGGGCCGGTGCCGGCTTCGCGCGAGAACGCCCTCGACCGCTACTCATAGCGCTTGCCGCCCGCGTTTGTTCCGTCTTCAACCTGATAGAACACGCCCCAGGTGCCGATGCCGGTGTGGGCGGCCAGGACCGGTGTGATGGGACTGACCAACGCCTCCTTGGGCGCGTACCGGCGGACCAGTTCCTGACGCAGCGTTTCGGCGAACTGGTGGATGCCGGCGTGGATCACCCCCAGCCGGAGCGACGTGGGCTTGGCGGCCAACGCCCGGTCCAGGAGCGCCAGGACTTTCGAGCGCGCCGCGTCCCGCCCGCGGGCGCGGCCGGCCGGATCCACCACGCCTTCAGGAGTGAACGTCAGGATGGGCTTCAGGTTCAGCCGCGTCCCGAGCCACCCCGCCAGCCGCGAGACCCGGCCCGACTTTATCAGGCGGTCCAGCTTGTCTACGACGAAGTAGCCGGAGGATTGAGTCCGGACCCGCGCCAGCTCGATCGCAATCTCCTCGGCGGGCATCCCTTGCGCCGCGAGCTCGAGTCCGCGGAGCACCAGTAGCCCCTCGCCCAACGACGCACTCCGCGAGTCTACCAGGGAGATCCGGTCGGCCGCCACTTCCTTGGCTGCGGCCTCGGCGTTCGCGAAGGTTCCCGACAGGGCTTTGGAAACGGCAACCACGACGATCTGGTCGGCCACGCGCAGGGCGTCCCGGTACACTTCGACGAACGCCTGACGGGTGGGCTGCGAGGTGGTCGCGTCCACGCCGGTGCGCAGGCGCGTGTAGAACTCCGGCGCGGAAAGCTCCAGGCGGTCGCGGTAGACGCGATCTCCGACGATGAGCTGCATCGGCACGAGTCCGATCTGCTGCTCGAAGACGGCGGAATCGGGGAGGTCGCAGGCGGTGTCGGCGACGAACGCGACGGGGCGCTTGTTCACCAGGGCCTGATGCTGCGCCCGCATGTCCTCGGCCTTGGTGTACTCGACGGTGCCCCAGGCGCGCCCGAGGTCGAAGACCCGGTCGGGCGTGTCGGTGTGGACATGGGCCTTCAAGAGATCGCCGGATTCGAGCACGACGATGGAACCGCCCAGCTCCCGGAGGGCCGCGCGCACCTGCGCCGGGTCGGGCAGGGACGTGCCCCGTACCATCACTTCGGTGCAGAACCGGTAGTCCTTGTCGGAGGCGACTTCGGTAGTCGCGGCGGCGTTGACCAGGTCGCGATCCACCGCGCCCTGCGCCTGGCCCCCTTCTTCTATAAGGCGCTTCACGCCGTCCAGGAGCCGGACGAACCCCTTGGCGCCGGCGTCCACCACGCCCGCGGCCTTGAGCGCCTGGAGCAGATCGGGGGTGCCCTGCAGGGAGCGCTCCGCCCGGGTCACCAGACGGCGCATGAAGACCTTGAGATCCCGTTCATCGGCGGCGGCGTCCGCTTCGTCGGCGGCGTCGCGGGCCACGGTGAGAATCGTGCCTTCCACGGGGTCGTCGAGCGCGCCGTTCAGGCGTTCGAATCCCATGCGGATGGCGCGGGCGAGGTCACGGGCAGTGGCGGTGGGGCGGTCCCCCAGGCCATCCCGGAGACCGAGCAGGAACTGCGAGAGCATCATGCCGGAGTTGCCGCGGGCGCCGCGGATCGAGGCCTGCGCCATCGCTTCCGTCACCTGGGGCAGGGGCGCGTCGCCCAGCGTGCGGAGCGCCTGCGCGACTTCGCGGAGGGTGAGCCACATGTTGGTGCCGGTGTCGCCGTCGGGCACCGGGAAGACGTTCATCCGGTTCAGCTCGTCGCGCCCCGCCGCGACCCAGTCCGCCGCGGCCAGGAGCGACCGCGACAGCCGGGGTCCGTCGACGTACCTGATTCCCGCGGGCACGGGACCGGCCTTACTCCTTGACCACCGTCACCTGCACTTCGGGTCGGACGTCCGCGTGAATCTTCACGCCTACCTTGAACTCGCCCAGCGCGCGAATCGGCTCGGCGAGATCGATCTGCCGCTTGTCGATGTCGTGCCCCGCTTCGGCCAGGCGGCGCTGAATGTCGGCGGCGGTGATGGACCCGTAGAGCTTGTCCTCTTCCCCCACCTTCACCGCGAAGGTCAGGTGCACCTGCGCGAGCTTCTCGGCGATGACCTCGGCCTCGCCCTTCTCGGCCGCGCGCACCTTGGCGATGCGGGCGGACTCGAACGTGATCTTCTTCTTGTTCCCCTCGGTGGCCGGGTACGCCAGCCCCTTGGGCAGGAGGAAGTTGCGCGCGAAGCCATCCTTGACCTTCACGACCTCACCGGCCTTGCCGACGTGCTGCACGTCTTCCCGCAGAATGATTTCCATGCCGTCCTCGTGATCAGTTCGGCCGGCCCTCGAGCCGGCGCCGGAACTCCAACCAGGTATCAGTCAGGCCCAGGACGCAAAGGCTGGGCGCGGTCGCCGGGGCGAAGAGCAGCCCCGAAAACGCCGCCAGCACCTGCACCCAGGCCGGAATCGCGACGATCGCGGCGGTGGCCCCGACCACGGCCGCTCCGCGGATTACGTACAGCACGCCCAGCACCAGCCCGACGTTGAACGCGGCGACGCGGACCCCCGGGAGGCTCCCCGAGACGACCCACACGGCCGTGGCCGCGACGACGGCCCAGATCGCGCCGTCCGCCAGCCGGAACTGCCGGAACGGACGAAGCTCGGGTCCCAGCGGGGTCCGCGCCGTCCGCACGTGCCATTGCCACGCCGCCGCCAGCGCCGCATAGCCCCACAGCGCCTCGAGCGCCGGGCGCGCCGTGCTGAAGAAGCGCACCGCCAGCTCGTACTTCCCGTACATGTCCGCCACCACGTCGGGGGACATCACTTCGAGCACGGTCCTGAGCGCGAAGCTCGTCTGGCGCACCGTGTCCCAGGCCAGGAGGCCCCAGGTGCGCGGGCCGTTCAGGGTCCACGCCAGCACCACGGCGCTGACACCGCTCCACGCGAGCGCGGCGGTGGCCCGCGAGAGGAACGGGCCCGGCGCACTCCAGGCGAGCGCGACGAAGGCCACGGCGGCGAACAGCTGAAAGGCGCCGAGCACGGCGTCGATCGCCGACTCCCGCGGGATGACCAGGGCCCACAGTGCGAACAGGCCGAGGAGCAGGGCACCCGCACGGGACACCCGGGACCGCGTGCCGCCGATCAGCTGCAATCCAGCGAACGTCACCCCCGCGAGCGGCAGACTGGTCGGCGCGAAGAGGGCGAGGAGTACCGTGCCGCTCACCAGCCACCAGACGCTCCGCGGGGAGCTCATCTCAGCCGGTGAAGCCCTTGATGTACGGGATCAGGGCCAGCTGCCGCGCGCGCTTGATGGCGGTCGCGAGCTGCCGCTGATGCCGGGCGCACATGCCGGACAGGCGCGACGGGAGAATCTTGCCGCGCTCGGTCAGGAAGCGGCTCACGGTCCGGTCGTCCTTGTAATCCAAAACCCGGACGCCTGACTCACACACCGGGCAGGTCTTCGAAGGGCGTCTCACGCGTCGTCCTCCTCACCGTCGTCATCGCCGCCGACGGCCGGCACCGGGACCGGCTTGGCCTCGGCCTCAGCCGCTACCACCAGGAAGCGCAGTACGCCTTCATCCAGCTTGACCGCGCGCTCGTACTGAGGGAGCAGCTCCCCGGCGGTCTCGAACTGGGCCACGACGTAGTAGGCGGTGTCTTTCTTCTTGATGGGATAGGCGAGGGTCCGCTTGCCCCAATGGCTCACGTTGGTCAGCGTGCCCTTCCCGTCCTTGGTCAGGTGCGCGTGAAAACGTTCGAGCTTCTCGGTGACTGCGGGTTCCTCGAGGGCACTGTCAAAGATGTAGACCGTCTCGTATCGACGAGGCATGCCACCTCCCTTTGGTCTAGAACGACCCAGTGCAGGTGCGGCACCGAGTAGGGGAATTGAGGCGCGAAAGATAGCCGGGGGGCACGGGGCGGTAAAGGCGGTGTAGGTTACGCCGTATGTGGGCCCTCCCACTCCTCCTGCTGGGCGTTCCCGCCACGGATTCCCTGAGGGGGACTGTGCTCGCCCTGGCGAGCGGTCACCCCCTCGCCGGAGTGGTCGTCGGGATCGGTGCCCGGGAGGTCACCAGCGACAGCGCCGGGCACTTCGTCCTGGCCGGCTCGGCCTCGCGCCTCCACCTGACCTGGAATGGGAAGACGGGCACCGGCGTCATCCCGTCCGGGCAGGACGACGAGCCCATTCGGGTAGTGATCGATACGGAGACGCCGGCGCTGGAGTCCACCATCGAGCATGAGGACTGGCACCTCGTCGGGAGATGGGGCATGCCGGGATTCTTCGACCGGGCCCGCCAGGGGTTCGGGACCTTCTTCACCCGGAACGACCTCGCCCGGACCGGCTACGTCAGTCTCAAGGACTTTCTCAAATCACTGGGGATCACGCACGGCTGTTTGCGGGACGGCACCGGCTGCGGCGCGCTGATCTACTACCGCAGCAATCCGGTGCTGGTGAGCATCTATGTCGACGGGGTGTTTCAGCGGGAGGAACAGGCGGACGAGCTTCCCCTCGACGCCGTGACGGGGATCGAGTACTACCCGTTGCCCAACCCGCCGCGGCCGGCGGTCACGAGCTCCCGCCAGTGGATCGTGAAGACGGACTACCTGCAGCAGCTGCCCCTTCAGGAATTCACCGTGGTGATCTGGACCCGCAACTTCTACCAGCGGTTGGCGCAGCGCTGACTAGACATTGAAGCGGAACAGCAGGACGTCGCCGTCCTGCACCACGTACTCCCGGCCCTCACTGCGGACCAATCCCTGTTCGCGCGCCGGCTTCCACCCGCCCGACTTCATGAAATCCGCAAAGCTCACGGTCTCGCCGCGGATGAACCCCTTCTGAAAGTCCGAGTGAATGACGCCCGCGGCATCGTAGGCGGTGTCGTTCACGTGGATGGTCCACGCCCGGACCTCCTGCTCACCCGCCGTGAAGTAGGTCCGGAGTCCCAGCAGCGCGTACCCGGCGTGAATCAGCCGGTCGAGCCCCGGTTCTTTCACGCCGGCGCCCGCCAGGAACTCCTGGCGTTCGTCACGGGACAGCTCCGCGAGCTCGGCCTCGAGCTTGGCGGAGAAGGGGACCAGCTCGGCCTCTTCGTGATGGGCGGCGACGGCCTTCCGGAGCACGTCCACGAACTTCCCACCACCGGCCGCCAGATCGTCTTCACTGACGTTGGCCGCATACAGGATCGGCTTGGAGGTCAGGAGTCCCATCCCCCGCAGCGCTGCCAACTCCTTGGCGTCCCGGGCGGCGGCCCGCGCACCCTTCCCCGCGTTCAGCTCGGCTTCGACCCGTTCCAGCAGGGCCATCTCGACCTGGGCGTCCTTGTCGCCCGACTTCGCGCTCTTGCGGGTCTTGTCCACCCGGCGGTCGATCACCGACACATCCGCCAGGGCGAGCTCCGCGGAGATCACGTCGTGATCGCGCACCGGATCCACGGGACCCATCACGTGCACCACGTCCGGATCTTCGAAGCAGCGGATGACGTGGACGATGGCGTCCACTTCGCGGATGTGCGACAGGAACTGGTTGCCGAGCCCCTCGCCTTGCGAGGCGCCTTTGACTAGCCCTGCGATGTCGACGAACTCGACGACGGCCGGGACTTTCTTCTTCGGCTTGACCAGCTCCACGAGCTGATCGAGCCGCGGGTCCGGAACCTCGACGACGCCGACGTTCGGATCCACGGTGCAGAAGGGATAGTTCTCCGCGGCGGCGGCCTTGGAGGACGTCAGCGCGTTGAAGAGGGTCGATTTCCCGACGTTCGGCAGTCCTACGATACCTAGACGAAGCATTACGCTCCTTCTATCGCGAAACGAATGGGGCGATCACCACCCACGTCAAAATCGCCACGCGCAGCAACGCGAAGCGAGGGCCCCGACCCAGCGCGCTGATCACCCCGACGACCACCGCGGCCAGAAACGCGTGGAACCAGCCGCTCCAATGGCTCGGCGCGATCAAGGGGCCACCGGAACGGGAGGCGGCGACGAAAGCGAGTCCGGCCAGCACGGTGGCGGCCCGGCAGGGCGCGGTCGGCAGGGCGACGGCCGCCATCATCGACAGCGCGCCGAGGGCGACACCGTAGGTGCCCAGGTAGTGAAACGGAATCAGCGACGCCGCGATCAGGACGATGGTCCACCTGGGCTTGTTCACCAGGCGAATCGCGACACCGAGCAGTGCTCCCAGCAGACTCGCCACCAGCGGGGCTGCTCCGGGCAGCGAGCTCTCGTGCAGGCCGAGGGCGACCGGGTCGAGTCCCGTCGCCGCGACGGCGATCAGGAGGCCGACCAGAACCGCACCCGCGATCAGTCCGACCTGCCGGGAGCCCCTCCAGAGCAGGCTGAACAGGCTCCCGACCCCCCCTGCCGTGGCGATCAGCATCGGGAGCGCCACTCCGTCGACCCGATTCGCGACGAATGGAGTGCCCGCGGCGAGGACGAGCGCTCCGGACGTCGCGAAGACGCCGGCGTCGGCGGACTCAGGCACGCTGTCGTCGCTCTTCCGGACGGCGGTGATGGTCGCGGATCCGAGCGCGAAGGCGGCGAGGAGCTGGGCGAAGAGTTTCCAGCCGCCGTCATCCATGCCCGCCGCCGAGCCGAACAATTCGAAGACCAGACCGAGTCCGAGGAGGGACGTGCCCCAGGCGGAAAGGCCGAGGGCGTTGGGCTCGATTCCAAAGCCGGACATCCACTGGACCGCCAAGGCGGCGCAGGCACCGAGGGCGAAACTGGCTCCGGTGCGGGCACTCATCAGCCCGTCGAGCACCACCATCGCGATCAGGGCGATCAGCGCGGGCTCCCCGAAGGTGGAGAGCACCGGCCGCCGTTCGGCCTTCCGCAAGGCCACGAGTCCGGGGATGAGGGCGAGGGCTCCGCCCAGGACGGCGATTTCGGGGAACCAGGGGACCAGGTTCATGCGGGGGGTTCGCCGCGAAGCCAGCGCTCCACGGCCTCGACCATCTTCGGCAGGGCCTGGTCGATCAGCTCGCGCTGCTCGGGATCCGCAGGGGCGAGCACGTAGTCGGCCCAGTCGCCGACGCCTTCGGGCAGGGGACCCACGCCGATGCGGAGTCGCGCATACACTTGCGACTGCAGAGCCCCTTCGATGCTCTTCAGGCCGTTGTGACCGCCCGCCGAGCCGTCGAGCCGCAGCCGGAACGTCCCCGAGGCGATGCGGAACTCGTCCACGAGCACCAGGAGTTCGCTGGCGGGATTGAAGGCGGGATCGGCGCGGATCGACACGAGTGCGGCGCCCGAACGGTTCATGTAGGTGGTGGGCTTCAGGACGCGCACGGGCACGCCCGCGACCTCGCCCTCACAAACGCGAGCGCGCTCACCACGACGGAAGGGGCCGAGCCCCCACCGCGCGCTGAGCGCGTCCGCCAACCAGAACCCTGCGTTGTGGCGCGTCGCCTGATACTCCTCGCCCGGGTTGCCCAGGCCGACGACGGCGCGCAGGACTTATCCCTCTTTGCCGCCCTTGGGCTTCGCTTCGCCCTTGGGCTTGGCCTCGCCACCCTTGGCCTCCGCAGCCGGCTTGCCCTCTTCGCCTTCCTCTTCGTCGCCCTCGCGCTCCTTGCGGATGAGCTCCGGCTCGGCAACGTCGGTGGTGCCTTCCGCCACGGGCGCCACGACTTCTTCGGCGCGGGGCGGCACGACCACCGCGATGGTGAGGTCCGCGAGGGTCAGGATGGTCGCGTTCGGAATCACCAGATCCCGCACGTGGAGCGAGTGGCCGATGACGAGCGCCGACACGTCCAGCTCGACGCGATCCGGGATGTGCTCGGGGAGCACTTCGATTTCGACTTCGCGATTCACCTGATCCAGCACGCCGCCGGCGTTGCGCACGCCGTCGGGCGTGCCGACGAGGTGCACCGGTACCTTCAGCGTCACCTTCTCATCGGCGTGGATCTCGTAGAAATCGACGTGGATGATGTCGGGGCGGACGGGGTGACGCTGAATCTCGCGGATGAGCGCCTTGGCCTTCTTGCCGTCGATGGTGAGCTCGATCAACGTGCTCTCCGGCTCGATGCCGGTGAGCGCCTTCTCGAGCGCGGGGCCGTCGACGGTCAGGTTCTGCGCGGCGCGGCCATGTCCGTAGACCACGGCCGGCACCTTCTTGGCGAACCGGGTCTGGCGCGCGGCGCCCTTGCCGGTGTGGGTGCGGGCTTCCGCGGTGAGGCTGACGATCTGTGCCATGCGACTCCTGCCTTAGTCGAAAAGAGAGCTGACCGACTGATTCGAATGTTCGTAGCTGATCGCCTTGGCCAGGATGGCCCCGACGGACAGCACCTTGAGCTTCTCGAACTGCCGCTCCGGGGTCAGCCGGATGGTATTCGTCACCGCGACTTCTTCGATCGGCGCGGCCCGCAGCCGTTCCACCGCCGGACCCGAGAGCAGGGCGTGGGTCGCGAAGGCGAACACCCGCTTGGCTCCGAGCCGCTTCAACGCCGCCGCGGCTTCCGTAATGGTCCCCGCGGTATCGATCATGTCGTCGGGGATGAGACAGTCCTTCCCGTCCACCTCGCCGACCACGTTCACCACTTCCGCCACGTTCGCCGACGGTCGCCGCTTGTCGATGATGGCCAGCGACGCGTTGAGCCGCTTCGCGAACCCGCGCGCCATCTTGGCCCAGCCGACGTCCGGCGCGACGACCACCCGGTCGCGCAGATCCTTGGTCCGGAAGTGCGCGACGAACACCGGCGCCGAATACAGATGGTCCACCGGGAGGTCGAAGAAGCCCTGCACCTGGTGAGAATGGAAATCCATTCCCAGCACCCGGTCCGCGCCCGCATGGCTGATCAGGTTCGCCATCAGCTTGGCGCTGATCGCCACCCGCGGCTGGTCTTTCCGGTCCTGCCGCGCGTACCCGAAGTAGGGCAGGACCGCCGTTACCCGGGCCGCACTGGCCCGTCGAGCCGCGTCGATCAGGAG
>DATBCM010000343.1:0-2406 GCA_036270455.1 Gemmatimonadales bacterium
CACTCCATTGTCAGACGAGAGACGCCATCGTGGCCACCGGACGGAGGTCCGTCGACGCGAATGGTGAACAGTTCCACGTTCCCGGGCACCGAATCCACCGTCATGGGCCGGCGCGCGACATCCTGGCCGGCGTCATACTCCGTCCCCCACTGGCCGGACTGACCGTTGATGATGAGCGACACACCGTTCCGTGTGGGCAGGGTCCAGAGGGTGTAGGTCCCCGGACGCAAAGCGACGCCAGCGAGCACCACGGGCGCCGAGACGGTCAACTGTGTGGCCGCGTTCGCACCGGTGCGCCAGACCTCATCATATGGAAGCAGGTCCCCCACGAGGGTCCGGCCCCGCCGGGCGGGCTGGCCGTAGTCGATGGTCAGCGAGGCCTTCCCAACGGTCGCGCTAACGGTGGCGCGGGGACTGAGGGACCGGGCGAGACCGGTGCGCTGCTCGTCGGCCGCGAACCGCGCCGCGATGGCGTCGAGGTCCGGGACGTTCGTGATCAGGCGGACTTCCTGCTTGTAGGTCGTGCCCTGCCCCGAGTACGAGACCAGGCGGCCGTTCGTATCCACGCGCGCGGTGCCCGTGCCTGCCAGACCGGTGCTCGAGATCGCGTAGGAGCCGTCGGGATTGCGTTCGATGTCGGCGTAGCCTACGTGCCCCTCGTCCCAGCCCTCGAAGAAATACTGGCCGATACGGGCGTGCGTCGTGTCCGGCTGACGGCGCGCCGCATCCAGCAGCAATTCCCAGGTGGCATAGACGAATGCATTCAACGGAACAGTTTCCGGGTAGGTCTTCTGATACGCCCACGCGTGATCGCCTGCCGAGGTGCGTCGGGTGAACGACGTCGCGCGATCGGAGAAAGCCGCGGTGTGGTGGATCCGCTGGTCGTCAGGCGGGGCGTTCGGGATGTAGGTATCCATGGACCAGCTCTGGATGACCCCGTTCGGCCCCAGTTTGGCCTCCCAGTGCCGCCGGGTGACCGCCGGGGATCGTCCGATCGCATCACCCACGATCCGGTTGCCGGTGCGCGTTACCCGCTCGACGGAGGTAGTGTCACGCCCCAGGACGGCGACGAACCCATAGGTCTCGGTGCGGGCGCACGCGGCGAGGAGGAGCAGCGCCGTCGCCGTTATCGGACGGAGGTGCATGCGGTATGTTTTCATCTGTTCATCGTACGGCGCGGCGGCTCAGGAGGCGTCAGGCGCGCCTGGTGCCACGCCCCTTTCGCGATTCTCGCCGACACCTAAGCTTCTGGCATCGCCATAGCCCTTTAAGCGCGGTTCATCAGGCGTTCCGAATGGAGGACTTATGCTGGGCATCGATCCTCTCTTCCTGACGACCCTTGTGGCGTTTCCTGCCAGCCTGGTCTCGCTCGCGATGCTGCGCGCGTCGCGAGCGGTTCGCCGCAACAAGGAGGACCGATGTGGGCGCTGTGGGGGACCCCTCTACGCTCCCGGTGCCTCAGCCGGTCCGTCACTCGAGCAGGGCCACTTGATCTGCGAGCCTTGCGCCGCCAACGGGCGCCGCCGTCTCGGGAGAAGCCTGATCGCCGCCGGCACCATCACGGGAGTGACAGTCCTGGCACTCGCTGCCGTGGCCGTCTGGGATCCGTCCCAGCTTGGCTCCCACCCCTGGATCCCAGTGGCTGCTACCGCGCTCGTATACCCCCCCATCTTCGGTGCCGCCATCGCCTGGATGAAGAGAGCGAATCGTCGCGCGGCGTACCGTCTCGGACGACCTCCGGCCTCCTCGTTGGATGCGCCCAGCGATTCCACGCTCGCGCTGACCGCCGGTGGTCCTGCGAGCCTTCCTGGTAAAGCCCCCGACGCCTAGGAAGGAGATGTGCAGCATGGCGAAACTGGTCTTCGCATTGAACCAGTCTCTGGATGGCTACGTCGACCACATGAAGTTGGGGCCGCCTGCGCCGTCGGCCTTTCGTCATTTCATGGAGTATATGCGTGGCCTGACGGGCTGCATCTATGGTCGCGGCCTCTACGAGGTCATGCGGTATTGGGACGAAGACCTTCCGGACTGGGACGCGGGGGATCACGAGTTCGCGGCGGCGTGGCGGAGCAAGCCGAAGTGGGTCGTGTCGCGTTCGCTCAAGACCGTTGGCCCCAACGCCACGCTGATCGCGGAGGGCTTCGAGGCGCCGATACGAAAGTTGAAAGCTGAGCTGGATGGCGAGATGGACGTTGGGGGCCCGGTTCTGGCGCACAGCCTGGGGGAGGCCGGTCTGATCGATGAGTATCGACTCTACCTCCGCCCCGTCGTGCTTGGGAGCGGCAAGCCATTCTTCGCAGGCCCCCGGCCCCCGCTCCACCTGGTGGCCAACGATCGAATCGCCGAGGACTTGATTCGGTTGACGTACGTTCCCGCCTAATCACGCGACTCGGACCCAAGTCGGAC
>DATBCM010000344.1:0-1573 GCA_036270455.1 Gemmatimonadales bacterium
ACCCAAGCGCGGTCACGGCACGCCGCAGCCCCGCTTCGCGCTCGAAGTGCATCTCGACAAGATCGCGGAGGATCTGAAGCTCGATCCGGCCGACCTGCGCCTGCAGCACCTCGTTCCCCCCAACTCCCTCACCGCGAACTACCTGCGCGTGGGATCCATGGGGTTGGGCACGTGCATCGAGAAGGTTGTCGCCGGTGCCGACTGGAAGAAGAAGTTCCGGAAGCTGCCCTTCGGCAAAGGGGTGGGGCTCGCCTGCTCGTCGTACATCTCCGGCGCCGGGCTCCCGATCTACTGGAACAACATGCCCCACTCGGGCGTCCAGCTGAAATGCGACCGCGGCGGTGGGGTCACCGTCTTCTGCGGTTCGACGGACATCGGCCAGGGGTCGGACTCCATCCTGGCGTACATCACGGCCGAAGTGCTGGGGATCGATCCGTTCGACATCCGGATCGTCACCGCTGACACCGACCTCACGCCCGTGGACCTCGGCTCCTACTCGTCCCGGGTCACACTCATGAGCGGCAACGCCGCCCTGCAGGCCGCGGAGCGGGCCCGGGAAATCATCGCGCCGCACGCGGCCGCGAAGCTGAAGATCCCCGTGAGCGAGGTGGTGTTTGCCGGCGGACGGGTCTTCCATGCCGAGGATCCCGAGAAGTGGATGAGCTTTGCGGAGGCGGTGCAGGCGGCCGAGGCCACGGTAGGCACGGTCGGTACCGTGGGTTCGTACACGCCGCCGAAGAGCCCGGGCCGGTATCGCGGCGCGGGCGTCGGCCCGTCACCGGCGTACTCGTACAGCGCGGCCATCGCCGAAGTGGATGTGGACCCCGAGACCGGGATCGTCCGGGTGCCGAAGATCTGGGTGGCGCATGACGTGGGCCGCTGTATCAACGCGGCCACGGTGATCGGCCAGGTCGAAGGCGGGATCTACATGGGCCTCGGCGAGGCCCTGATGGAAGAGATGGCGTACCGGGGCAACCGGAACGTCGTCCACAAGATTCCGAGTCTGCTCGAGTACAAGAGCCCGACCACGCTCGAGATGTGCGATGTCGTCACCTACATCATCGAAGACCCGGATCCCAACGGGCCGTTCGGCGCGAAGGAAGTGGGCCAGGGGCCCCTGCTCCCCGTCATGCCGGCGGTCGCCAACGCGGTCTATGACGCGGTCGGCGTGCGGGTGGACGAGATCCCGGTGTCGCCGGAAAAGGTGCTCAAGGCCCTGAAGAAGAAGGCCAAGGGTGAATCGCCCCGGGTGGGCCCCGACAAATTCCCGGAGATTCCCTGGCCCGAGGCCACCCGGGTGGCGCCCCCTTGGGATGGCGGGGACGGCAAGGGCGAGCAGGTCACGGCCCAAGCGCCGGAGCGACAGCACTAGAAGGTGTGCACGCTTGACCCACCAAGTCGTCTCTCCTCTCCGCACCCCTACGGGAGAGACCCATGCTGTACTCAGGTGTTCGCGTTGCCCTCCTGGCCGCCGTTCTGGCCTTCCCTGCTGCAGTGGCCCGGGATACGGGCACCCTCGCGGGGCACGTCTGGGACAAAGCCGGCCAGCCGGTAGCCAAAGCTCAGGTCATCA
>DATBCM010000345.1:0-4235 GCA_036270455.1 Gemmatimonadales bacterium
CGTGAACCCCACGTGGTCGTGGTGCGCACTCATGGACACATACTCGGCCTTGAGAACGGGATCCGAGCCCGGGAGGACGGCGATGATGTTGCGCGCCGGATGCTCGAGCGGCTGCCGGAGCCAACGCAGGGAGCCCGACACGCGGGGCCCTACCGTCCCGGGCTTCGCCTTGACGCCGAACAAGGCCTGCGCGGAACGCGGCGTGATCAGGAACCGGGGCGGGAGCGGGGATTTGACCGGTGTCGTGTCCGTGGTGAGGCGGCCGGCCAGGATCTGCGGGATAAGATCAGGGGGAAAGCGATCATACCCCGCCACGACCAGCCCAGCCGCCTGCGCCATTCCCGCGTGCGCCGAGATCGGCTGAAGCGTTGCGAGCATCGGACGAAAGCTCTGAATCGAGTCCGGAACGGAAAAGACCACGACGCGTCCGGCCACCGCTGCTGAATCGGGCCAGGTCTCAGGCTGGTCGACCGAGCCGCCGTAGACCGTCGGCACCGCGGCAAAGTCGTGGGTCACCGCGGGACCGAGGGGGAGCATGTTCTTCCCTACCGACCAGGCCTCGGCGCCGGCACCCAGTGACATCGCGGGATCGGCGTAGATGCGAATGAACGGGACCACCTGGAAGTAGCCGCCATTCTCTCCGGCCGGCAGCCAACCCGCCGCCTTCAGCTCCGCGGCCACCCACTCCTGTCCCTTCCAGTCGCCGAGGGAGCCCGTCTGCCGGCCCCCCATGGAGTCGGCGGCGAGCGCGAAGAGGTTGGCGCGGAGGGAATCGATGTTGAGAGGGGGAGCGGAGGTCGGAGCTCTTTGCGTCATCTGAGCTGCGGCAGGAAAAACGGCGAGCAGCAAAGCTGCCGTCAGGAGCTTACGCATGGCACTGCCCCTCCAAAGGAAGTGGTAAAGCGCATGACGGCGCACCGGGAACGTATCCGGTGGCGTAAGTTCAAGCAATCCTTTAGCGTTCCCCACCCATGCGCGCCGTCCATCCCGCCGAGATCGCCATCGTGGACCTCTCGCTCTGCGACCGGTGCGGTCTCTGCCTGCCCCTCTGCCCGCCCGAAGCCATCCATCTGGCCCTGGCCGATCTGGTGGTCGATCAAGGGGCCTGCACGGGATGCGAGAAGTGCATCGCTCCCTGCCCCGTCGGGGCCCTGTCCATGGTCCCCAACCGCGCCGCCGCCTGATGCCGGACGTCGATATCCTCGTGGTCGGCGGGGGTCCCGCCGGGAGCGTGGCCGCCGCCGAGGCCCGGCGCGCGGCCCCCGAGCTCTCCGTGGTCCTGGTCGAACGGGACCGGGCCATCGGGGCGCCGGTGCGCTGCGCCGAGGGGGTCGGCGACGCGGGACTGCGTGAGTTCGCGGACCCGACCGGATCCTCCTGGGTCGCCCGCAAGATCACGAAGGTGATTTTCTGGGCTCCCGACGGCACGGAGGTGAAAGTCGCGGAACGGGAGGTCGGCTGGGTCCTGGACCGGACCCGGTTCGACGCCTTTCTCGCAGCGGAGGCCGTAGGCGAAGGCGCCGAGGTGCGCGTGGGGACCGAGGTCACGGGCATGCGGCGCGAAGGGGACCGGTGGGTCGTGGAGACCCGGGGCGCCAGAGGGTCGGAGACGCTCCGGGCGCGGGTGGTGATCGGTGCCGACGGCGTAGAGACGATGGTGGGCCGCTGGGCGGGACTCGACACGCGGGTGCCCTCCCGCGACATGGAATCCTGCGCACAGTACGTGGTCCAGGGTATCGACTTTGACCCCGACGCCATCTATCTCCAGTTCGGGGACCAGGTGGCCCCGGGCGGGTATGCCTGGGTGTTTCCGAAGGGCGTCGGCGTCGCCAACGTCGGCCTCGGCATCGTGGCGCTCAAGGCCGACGGCCGCACGGCGCGCGGTTACCTCGATGACTGGATCGCGGCGCGGTATCCGGGCGGTGCCAGGACCGGGTACACGGTGGGCGGCGTGATCGTTCACACCACCGTGAAACGGACCTTCGCGGATGGGACGCTCATCGCGGGTGATGCGGCCCACATGGTGAATCCCCTGTCGGGGGGCGGCATCGTGAACGCGATGAAGGCCGGTCGGCTGGCGGGCCGGACCGCGACGGCCGCCATCCGGGAGAAGAACACCAGCGCCGATCGTCTTTCGCGCTACCACGACGACTGGATGAAGCTGCTCGGCGACGACCACCTCAAGTACTACCGCATCAAGCAGGCCCTCGAGGACCTGGACGATGCGTTCTTCAACGCGCTGGCCCGCACCGCCAACGCCATCCCCACCACCAAGCGCACCCTCGGCCGCATCTTCGCGCATGCGCTCGTGAAGCACCCCCAGCTCATCCCCGTGGCCGCGAGGTTCTTCTTCTGAGCGCTCCCGCCCGCGTGGTGATGGAAGCGCGAACCATCTTCATCGACGCCCACGCCATGCGTCGCCATGAGCGCGTGTCCGCCCTCAAAGAGTGTCTCGCCGCGGTCGTGCTGATTCAAGCGGGTTGGAAGGATGCGACCTCGACGGGCCTCACCTTGCTGTCCATCCCCGATCTCGTGGTGGGTTTCAGCCTGCTCGGCATCGGGATCATCGAGCTGAAGCGTAGCAAGAAGTTCGGCACGTGGGTGCGCTGGTGCGATATCACGGCGGGTGGACTGATGGCGCTCGAGGCCCTCGCACTCGCCACCGAAGGACATCGCGGGGAGACGCTGATCTATGGCTACTACGGGCTGGGGGCGTTGTACGTCCTGGCCGGCCTCTTCCACCGGCAGCTGGGCTGGCGCCGCTACGTCCGCCTGGATGACGACGGCGTGCAAGTCCGCATGACGCCGCTCCAGAGCTTTCGGGTGGGTTGGCCCGATATCAGCCGGGTGGTCGGCCACGCTGATTCGATCGAGATTTTTGCGAAGGGAGAGAAACGGTACGAGATCGCCAGGCGCTACGTCCCCAATCTCGATGAGATCAGGGAACTGATGGTCGAGCGGGCATCAGGGCGCGGTATCGCGACGTAATAGGCCCCAGACCCCTTTCATTATCGACGTCCCCACGGCACATCGATTCGCCAGATACGCGATAATCCTCCCGGCGACACCCCACTCATCGTCCCTCAATCCGCACGGAATGTCCGCCACATCCCACACGTAGACCGGAATTCGCGAGAGCCGGAGCAGATCCCCCTCGACGCCCGCCACTCCGTCGAACCCCAGGAGATAGCCGGCCGCCTGCGCGGCCCGGGTCACGCGCCCGTCTGCTGCGCCGAAGGGATAGGCGACCGCGGCTCCAGCCGCGGCACCCAGCCGGTCGAAGAGCGCCTGGCGGGAGCGCCCCAGCTCGTCGGCCACCCGGGCGTCGTCCAGCCACGTCAGGCGCGCATGCGTCGCGGTGTGGGAGGCGAAGTCAAACCCCTTCGCCCGCCAGGCCTCGATGGCACCCCAATCAAGGTGACGCAGGGGCTCACGCGTGTACTGGATGTCCCAGCCGTTGGTCCTGCCGATGTAGTCGGTGATGAGAAAGGTCGTCGCAGTGAAGCCAACTTCCTGAATCACCGGGTACGCGAATTCCGCCAACTCTGCGTAACCATCATCAAAGGAGAGAAGAAAGGCGTGGGGATGTGGGAGAGTGGGATTCTCCACGGACGCCGCGAACTCCGCCAGCGATAGGGTCTTCCAGCCGGCCCTCGCCAGGGCGTGCATCTGGCGGCGGAAGGTGGCGGGCGAGACCCGCGTAACGCCCAGCTCCGGTGGTCCGCCTACGCGATGGTAACAAAGCACGGGCGGGGTCATCAGGTCCCCGTGCTGCCGAATCCCCCTTCACCCCGGGCCGACGGCGGCAACTCGGCGACCTCCTTCAGGTCCATCAGCTCCACCTTCTGGAAGACCATCTGGGCGATGCGCATCCCGCGCGTCACCTGGACGGGCTCCTTCCCCAGGTTGATCACCGCCACCATCAGCTCGCCCCGGTAGTCGGAGTCGATGGTGGCAGGCGTATTGGGGAGCGTGAGTCCCTGCTTGAGGGCCAGGCCCGATCGGGGACGGATCTGCGCCTCGTAACCCTCGGGGATCGCGATCGCGAGCCCGGTGCGGACAAGGCGTCGTTCCAGCGGCTGGACGGTGAAGTCGGGTTCCGCCGACGCGAGATCGTACCCAGCCGAGCCCGCCGTCTGACGAACCGGCAGGGGGAGACCGTCGTGGTGCGGAAGACGCCGCACCGACACGACGGGGGCGGGGGCGCCCATGGTCAGATCAGGGTCTTGTGGTCG
>DATBCM010000346.1:0-2630 GCA_036270455.1 Gemmatimonadales bacterium
TGTCGTGCAGGGGTACCCGGTACCGGGGGACCAGGCTGTCCAGGGGGATCCGTCGCACCGTCACGGTGTCACCCGACAGGGTCTGCTCGCCCCCGGCCAGGTCGAAGCCGGACAGGGGCGCTCCGGCCAGCCGGACGCGCATGACTGACACCGGGGGATCGGCGCGCTCGGGCGGGAAGGTCTCGACCATTCCGGAGCGTCGCGCGCGCGAGGCCGCTTTGACTTGCACGGTGTCGCGGTGCCGGAAGTTCTGCACCGCGAGCTCGAACGCCGTGCGGTTGTAGATCACGCCGGTGGGACGCTCTTCCCGCACCACGCGCCCCTGCGGATCGATCCAGAGGCGGAATGGTCCACCCACGCCAGTGCCCTCGAGGCGGAAGGCCGGCGTGGTGTCGAAGTGCACCGGCACCCAGGTCCGGGTCGTCGAGTCATACTCGGCGCTGTCCGGGTTGGCCATGGTGGTCTCGGCCGCCACGCGGACGTGCACGTCCCGGTTGATGAGGAGGGGGGAGTCGAACACTCTGGGATCGAACGTCGCGCCCACCTTCATTTCGCCGCCGAACGCGAGACGCAGCGGCATCAGCGACGGGATCATCGGCGTGCGGTGCGTCCGGGTTTCGGAGCGCGCGGTGATGTGCCCGTCCGACACCGCCAGCTTGATCGTGCTGTCCTGCGTGAAGAGGCCGAACGCGGTGTAGGCATGGCCGTCTTCCGTGTACTTGACGTCGACGGACTCGAGTCGCAACGCGCGGGAGAGCTTGGCTTCGGAGCGGGTGGTGGTGCGGTTCAGATGGCCGTCGACCGCGGTCTCGATCACTTCTGCGTCCACCACCCGGAGCGAGTCGACCAGGGTATCGATGGTGGTCGAGGTGTACCCGACCTGATGGCCGTCGACGTCGATGCGGTAGTACGTCGCGCCGGGCTGGACCGACAGCGCCGCATTGGCAAGCTGGGTGCCGGTCGCCTGGAAGTAGACGCGCCGGACCAGCCAGGCCATCGACAGCGCCCAGACGATCAGAATCAGGATGCCGGCTTGCTTGCGATTCACGAGGCGCGAGCGCTCGCGCGGCGGAGGGCGGCTTCAATCACATCTCGCTCGTCCGTGTTGGCGACCACGAACGATACCTCGGTAGGGAAGGTCGCTCGCGACCGGTGCTGGTGCAGGACTTCCACCAGAACATCGGCCACGTCCAAGGCCTGCAAGGCCCCGGTTCCGTCGTCGACGCCGAGGAGGGGGGCGGCGACGTGGGGGAACTGCCATTCCGCAGCCTGTTGGAGGACGGCGCGCCAGGTCCGGAGGACCAGCTCCCGAGTCGGCGCCTGGTCGGGCTCGCCGCGGATGCAGGCCTGGATCACGAATTCGGCCTCGAATTCGCCGCGCGCGGGCGTGACCACCGCGGCGCCGGGCCCGAACGAATCGGTCACGAGCGAATCGAAATGACTGGTGGTGGGACGAACAACGGCATCGGCGGGACAGCGGGCGAGGTCGGCCACGACCACGCGGATCACCGGGCGGTGGCCCCCCCCTCCCGCGCCCGGCGATAATAGACCGTCGCTTCGTCGGGACGGCGGAGCCGGTCGAACACCACGCCCAGACCGTAGAGCGCCCGGGGATATTTGTCGTCCACGCCGAGCGCCTTTTCGTAGGCCTCGCGCGCCCCGGCGAGATCGTCGATGTGATTGAGCGCTTCGCCCAGACGGCACCAGATCGGCACGTTGGCGGGGTCGAGCTCCACGGCGCGGCGGAATTGAGGCACCGCCTGGGCCCAGAGACCGCGGCGGGCGAAGGTCACGCCCGTTTCCGCGAGCGCCATCGCCGCGGGCACGGGAGTGACGGCAACTGGAGCGGGCGCGGGAGGTGGCTCAGGAGCCGGCGCGGGAGCAGGCTCGGGTGCCGGTGGAGGAGGGGAGGCGGCCATGGTGACGGGAACCGGGACGCGCGTCTTCGGGAGGCCGCCGGCGGGCGCGAGCGCCAGCGGACCGGTGAGCAATCCGACGTCTTCGGTAAACGCGGCGGCCTCCGCCAGGAGTTGAGCCGCCACTCGGGCCCGCTCGGCCACGGGGGGCCAGCGGCGCAGATGCCGTCGGGTCACGTCACCACCTCAGATTGGAGCCATTCCAGGTACGCTTCCAGGCCACGCTCCACCGGGAGCGCGAGCAACTCGGGAACTTCGTAGGGGTGCCGGTCCCGGACCGCCGTCGCCAGCGCTTCCCAGCGCGACGCGTCGGTCTTCATCAGCACCACCGTTTCGGTCTCTTCCTTCATCTCATTCTTCCAGCGATAGATCGACGTCCCCGCCGGGAGAATGGTCCCGCAGGCGATCACGCGCTCGCTCACCAGGGCTTGGACGAGTTGCCGCGCATCTTCGACCGTGCTCAACGTGGTGAGAACAACGAGAGCACCGGTCGCCATAGGGGCAGCTAACGTACGATGCGAAAGGGGGTTACGCAATGGTTTCCACATGTGGATTGGAGGATGGGAATAAGTGGAAAGCCCGAGTGGCCGGAAAGTGGCGTCACGGAGGCGCTTTAGGCGGTTAGACGGTTAGGCGGTTAGTCACTAACCGTCTAACAACTAACCGTCTAACCCCCCGAGTTGACCCCCAATTGACGCCCTGTCTAACCTCCGA
>DATBCM010000347.1:0-2153 GCA_036270455.1 Gemmatimonadales bacterium
CGTTCCGGATGACGTATGGACTCGAGTACTCGACGCTGCTCGAGTCGGGGCACGAGAACACGGTGTTCGATGTCGGCTCGGACGACATGTTCGACTGGTACTACCGGCACTGGCCGCTGTCGTTGATCTCGGATTCCATGCTCCACGGGAAGTTCCCGACATGGGCGTCGTTCGTGGCGCACCCGGCGTACGACCAGTACTGGCTCAGGCGGGGCGCGGAGCACGTGTTGACTCACACGACGGTCCCGACGCTCGACGTGGGCGGCTGGTGGGACCAGGAAGACTTCTTCGGGCCGCTCGAAATGTACCGGACACTCGAGAAGACGGACACCGCCGGGATCAACTTCATCGCGCTCGGTCCCTGGAATCATGGCGGCTGGCACGGAAATGGGACCTCCTTGGGTGCCATCGACTTCGGGCAGCCCAGCTCCGTGTGGTTCCGGACTCATGTTCTGGTGCCGTTCTTCAATCACTATTTGAAGGGCACCGATGCTCTGCCCCTGGCCAAGGCGGTGACCTTCGAGGCGGGGGACAACCGCTGGCGCTTCTGGGATTCGTGGCCACCGAAGAACGGAGAAGCGAAGGCCCTCTACTTCCACGCGGACGGCAAGCTCTCGTTCGATCCGCCGGCCGAGACTGCCGGGACGACTCCCGCGGCATTCGACAGCTACGTCTCGGATCCAAAGCATCCGGTGCCCTATCGCCGGCGCCCCATCTCGCCTGTGTACTCGCCGAAGGGCTCCGAGTGGTATGCCTGGCTGGTGTCGGATCAGCGGTTCGTGGACGGGCGTCCCGATGTCCTGGTGTGGGAGACCGATCCACTCACCGACGACGTGACGATCGCGGGCAACGTGACCGCCAAGCTCTTTGCGGCCACGACGGGGTCGGACGTCGACTGGGTGGTGAAGCTCATCGACGTGTATCCGGACACCGTGGCGGGGAAGCCGGCGATGGGGCATTACGAGCTGATGGTGGCGGACGACATTTTCCGCGGCCGGTACCGGACGAGCTACGAGCACCCGCAACCGGTCACGCCGAATAGGGTCCTGCCGTACACCATCGACTTGCACCAGCAGAACTACCGGTTCCAGAAGGGGCATAGGATCATGGTGCAGGTGCAAAGCACGTGGTTCCCGCTCTACGACCGGAATCCGCAAGTATTCGTGCCGAACATCTTTCTGGCGAAGAAATCGGATTTTAAGGCCGAGACGGAGCGGATCTATCGCAATGCTACGCAGGCGTCGCGGGTGGAAGTCGAGGTCGTGCAGTGAAGCGCCGGAAGTTCTTGCAAACCACCGGAGCGCTGAGCGCGGGAGCCGTGCTTCCATGGCCTGGACTGGAACGACTCCCGACTCCCGACTCCCGGCCTTCGGCTCCCGGCTCTCCGGGGACCACCATCCTCTTTCAGGGCGACTCGATCACGGACTGCGGCCGCGACCGGACCGTCGCGGGCGAGAACGCGGCGTCCGCGCTGGGGAACGGATACCCGCTGCTCATCGCGTCCCGGCTCCTCGCGGAGCGGGCCGAGGCGGGGTACCGGTTCTTCAATCGGGGAGTGAGCGGCAATACCGTGCCTGACTGCGACGCGCGCTGGCAGACCGACACGCTCGTGCTCGCGCCTGACGTGTTGAGCATCTTGATCGGCGTGAACGATTACTGGCACACGCTGAACGGCGGGTACAAGGGCACGGCGGACGACTACGAGCACCAGTTCACGGCGCTCCTGGCCCGCACCCGCACCGCATTGCCCAAGGTGCGGCTCGTGATCCTCGAGCCGTTCACCCTCCGGACAGGTGTTATCACGGACTCCTGGTTCCCGGCGTTTGACGAGCGGCGGAAGATTGCGCGCCGGGTGGCGGATGCGGCGGGCGCGAAATTTCTCGGTACGCAGGACCTGTTCGATCGGCTCTCTCGCCAGGCGCCGCCTGTGTACTGGGCGTCGGATGGCGTCCATCCTACCGCGGCTGGGCATGGCGCGATCGCGGACCTGTGGATGGAGGCCGTTGGGCTGTGAGACGGCGCGAATTCCTGCAGACCAGCGGCGTGCTGACCGCCACTACGATGCTCCCGGTATCTGGGAACAGACGACTCCCGGCTCCCGACTCCCGGCTCTTTTCTCCCCCCTCCCGCCTCGATTGGTGGCGCGACTCCCG
>DATBCM010000348.1:0-3375 GCA_036270455.1 Gemmatimonadales bacterium
CGGGCGTCGAGCACCCGCACGATGGTATTGGCGATCGGGCGTCCGATGGTGATCCCAGCGGAGAGGTCCCGGATGGGAGCGCAGGTGGACCAGACGGTCGTCTCCGTGGGACCGTACATGTTCCACAACTCCACTCCCCGGTCGAGCAGGGCGCGGGCGAGGTCTCCCGCCAACGCCTCACCGCCGGCCAGGGCTTTGAAGCCCGAGCGCCCCGTCCCTGCCCATCCTGCTTCAAGGAGCAATCGCCAGGTGACCGGAGTGGCCTGCATGACCGTCACCCCGTGGCGCTTAAGCAAGGACCGCAACGCTCGCCCGTCGCGCGCCTCTTCGCGCGTCGCGAGCACGACCGTCGCGCCGACGGAAAGCGGGAGAAACAGCTCGAGCACCGCGATATCGAACGACACGGTGGTGACCGCAAGCAGAATGTCCTTGGCCGTCAGGCCCGGCGTCGCGGCCATGCTGGCGAGGAAGTTGACCACGGCGCCGTGACCGACGACGACGCCTTTGGGCGTGCCCGTTGAGCCGGACGTATAGATGAGGTACGCAGGGTCTGCGGCACCTGGCTGATCAGAGGCGTCGGCGACCGGGGGCGCTCCGGCCAGCTCGTCTCCGTCGACATCGAGCAGCAACTGGCGCCCGCGCGGCAACGCGCACCAACTGGCCAGCGGCCCTGTCGACACGAGCAGGGAGAGCCCGGCGTCCTCCGCCATGAAGTGCAGCCTTGGCGCGGGATACTCTGGATCCAGCGGGACATACGCCGCGCCGGTCTTCAGAATGCCCAGCAGAGCGGCGGGCAGGTCGCAATCGCGTGCGAGGCACACGCCGATCCGCTGACCGCGCCCCGCCCCGCGGACCCGCAGGGCCCGGGCCACGCCCTCGGCCCGCGCCTCGAGCTCTGCGTAGGTCAGGGCCGCGGAGCCAGCCCGGACGGCAAGGTGGCTCGGCGTCCGCGCCGCCTGGGCCTCGACCAGCGCATGCACCGGCCCGTCGGCGACGGGGGCCGCGGGTCCGTGTGACGCCCGGAGCACCCGCTCCCGCTCCCCCGCTGGGAGCGTCGGGAGGTCGGCCGCCGCCTGCGCCGGCTGCGCCACCGCCTGGCGGACGAGCTCCACAAAGGCGGCCGCCATGCGCTCCACCGTTTCCCGTTCGAAGACATCCGTGCTGTACTCGAACCGGGCCACGCATCCCTCGCTACCGAGATCGTGCACGTGCAAACCGAGATCGAACTGTGCGAAGCCCGCATCGAAGTGGAACGGCGCGACCTGCAGATCGCCGATCCTGGTGGCCGGGTTTCGCTGCAGGTCGAAAAGCACTTGAAAAACGGGATTACGTCCCGCCACCCGCTCGATCGCGAGGTGCCGCATCACCACCGGAAGGGGAACGACATTCTCGAGCGCGTCGATGGTCGCGGCGCGTCCGCGCTTGACCAGCTCCGTGAAACTCGGGTCTCCAGACAGATCGCACCGGAGGGCGGCCATCGTCAGGAAATTCCCGATCACCGGCTGCAGCTCATCGAGCTCCCGCCATCCCAGGGGCGTCCCAATCACCAGATCGTCGGTCTCAGCGTAACGCGCCAGCAGGACCTGAAAAGCCGCCAGGAGGACATTGAATTCCGTGCAGCGCTCGCGCACGGCCAGCTTCCGCATCCCGTCCACGAGGTCGGGAGGGATGGGGTACCGCACATTTGAGCCAAGGAAAGACGGGGCGCTTGACCTCGGTCGGTCAACCGGCAAGTCCAGTACGGGCAAGTCGCCGCCCAGCCTCCGTCGCCAGTAGTCGATCGCACCTGAGTGGGCGCCGTTGGCCCATTCCTGCCGCTGCCAGTCGGCGTAGTCCCCGTATTGCAGCGGCAGGGCCGGCAGAACGGGAGCGGAGCCCGCGACGATGGCCCGGTACGCGGCGTCCACCTCGCCGAGCATCAGGTCGACGGACAACCCGTCCACCAGGGCGTGGTGGAGGTTGATGATCAGGACGTGTTCCGTCGCACCGAGCGCAATCACGGTGACGCGGATCAGGGGCAGACGGGACAGATCGAAGGGCCGGATCGATGCCGCGGTGGCGAGCCTCTGCAGCTCGCACTCGCGCTCCGGTGGCGCGAGGTGCTCGAGCGATCTGAGGTCCAGATGGATGGTGAGATCCGGATGCACGAGCTGCCGCGCCTCGCCGTCATCGACCGCGAAGGCAGTTCTGAGGATCTCGTGGCGCCGGATGACGGCGTTGAAAGCGGCCTCGAGCGCCGCGACATTCAGACGGCCGGTGAGCCTGAGTCCGCGCGGGAAATTGTAGGCAGGATTGCCCGGCGCCAGCTGATCCACCAGCCACATCTGCCGCTGAATGAAAGAGAGAGGGGCCGTGCGCGGATCGGGCCGCCTGGGAATCACGGCCCGGGGGGGACGCGTCGGCTCAATCGCCATCGGCAATCCCCAGAGGATGCACGATCACGTGTGCGTCATCAGCCGGTGCAAACGCCACCGCCCCTACCAAGCGTGGCCCGGGGATGAACTCGACCACCGCGGCATCGAACGCATCGGGCGGGTGGCCCAAGCCGCCCCCGTGCGCTTTGACGAAGGCCTCCTTACGGGTCCACCAGCTGAGGAATCCGCGGGGCCTCTGGTGCTCCGCGAGCGCCTCGTACGCGTCCCACTCGGCCGGAGTGCATAACTGAGCGGCGATCTGGTCCGCCTCGGGTACCGCGCGCAGGGCTTCGATGTCCACGCCGACCTCACCGCCCGTCGCAAAGGCGAGTGCGGCAACTCCATCGCAATGGGAGACGCTGAAGCGCAAGCCCGTGTGCTGATGCCGCCCGGCGAGGCGGGGCTTGCCTTGGGGGCCATACGCGAATTCGATGGATTGGGGTGGGACTTCAAGGCGCGCCCCGAGCTGCTTGCGCAGCTCCGCGCGCGCCACCGCGAACCGTCGACGGGCACGCGGGCCGGCGAAGCGGCTCGCCCGGAGTCGCTCATCACCCGAGAGCAGCGTCACGGCATCGTCCCCGGCAGGGCCGGCATCCAGCGGCGTCACGAGAATCTCGACCACTTCGCCTCCTGCGTGGATCCCCTAGGCCTGAGGCGCTCCTCGCCCTCACCCGTTAAAAACCGGTGCAAGTTGTGCGCTGGCAGTGACCGGGATTACGCTCTCCATGTACGGCGGGCGCCGATGCGGCCACGCATCGGCCGACGCCGCCGAGCCTGTTTCAGGTGAGACAGCGTCGGCAGGTCGCCCCACGTCTGCGCCCCGCTTCCATGTTCCCACCGGCACCGTCTTTGCTCCTCGTAGACGCCACAACACCGCAAGGAGCCAGCGCCCGATGTCCTCAGCTACCGACAGCTCCCGGACCCTCTGTGTCTCTCAGCTCGTACACGAGGAAGCCGGGCG
>DATBCM010000349.1:0-2461 GCA_036270455.1 Gemmatimonadales bacterium
GATGTTTGTGTACGACCTGAAGGGTCAGTCTGCCACACCGCCCAACCAGCCCGTCCATCCTGTGAAACTGGCGCTGACGCCGACCACTGACGGCGCAGCGCTGACCGTGCACCTGTCTTTCTAGCCTACCCGGAACAGCTCGAAGCCCCGTTCGTACCGCTGGAGAATTCGCGCCCGGTAGGCGGCATGCTCGGGACGCGCGAGCGCGGGATCGGCCGCGATGATCGCGCCGGCGGCGGACCGCGCCGCTTCGAGCAACGGCAGATCGGTATCCCAGTGCACGTACCGCAGGGCCTGACCGCCCGATTGCCGCGCCCCAGTGAGCTCACCCATGCCCCGCTCCTTGAGGTCGAGCTCCGCGATCGCAAACCCGTCGGTGGTCTCGGTGAACGCCTTGAGCCGGTCGGCGGCCTCGGGGACGTCCGAGATGAGGATGCAGTGGCTCGCCGCGGCGCCCCGCCCCACCCGGCCCCGGAGCTGGTGCAGCTGCGCCAGGCCGAAGCGGTCGGCATGCTCGATCACCATCACGGTGGCATTGGGCACGTCGATCCCGACCTCGATCACCGTCGTCGCCACGAGCAGCGGCACCTGATTGTCGCGGAAGGCGCGCATCACGCGGTCACGCTCCTCGGGCTTCACCCGGCCATGCACCAGCCCCACCCGGGACTCGCCGAACGTCTTTTTCAGCGCGTCCGCCATCGTCGTCGCCGCCCGGAGATCGGCCTTTTCCGATTCCTCGATGACGGGATAGACGACGTACGCCTGCCGGCCAGCCTCGATCTCGCTCTGCAGAAAGGCGTAGATCTTGGACCGCGAGGCGTCGGTGCGGAGCGCGGTCTTGATGGTGCCCCGGCCGGGGGGACGTTCCTGGATCCGGGTCACATCCAGGTCGCCGTAGAGGGTGAGGGCGAGTGACCGCGGAATGGGCGTCGCGGTGAGCAGGAGGACGTCCGGTGCGTCCCCCTTCTCCACCAGCGCCGCCCGCTGCTCGACACCGAACCGGTGCTGCTCGTCGACCACCGCGAGGCCGAGCCTCCGGAACGACACCGACTCCTGAATGAGCGCGTGCGTACCGACAACGACCCGGGACGCCCCGCGCGCGATCCGTTCCCGGGCCGCTTCTTTCTCCGCGCCGGTCAGGCGGCCGATCAGGAGATCGGGCCGAAGGTCCAAGGGCGCGAGAAGCCGCGTGAGGGTGACGTGGTGCTGCTCCGCCAAGAGCTCCGTGGGGGCCATGATCGCGGCCTGGAACTCGTTCTCGACGGCCAGCAGCATCGCGAAGAGCGCCACCACCGTCTTGCCGGTGCCGACGTCCCCCATGAGCAGGCGGTGCATGCGCTGGGGAGCCGTCATGTCCTCCGTGATTTCGCGAATGGCGTGCCGCTGGTCCCCTGTCAACTCGAAGGGCAGATGCTCCTTCAGCGCGGTCGTAAGCTCGCGCCGCAGCTGAAACGCGATGCCGGTGCGGGCCCGCTTCGCCAGGAAGCGGGCCCGCGCCTGCACCAGCTGCTGGTCGAAGAACTCGTCGAAGGCCAGCCGCCGCCGCCCATTCTCGGCGTCCGCCGGAGTGCCGGGCCGATGGACCGCGGCGAGCGCGAGCCTGAGCTCGGGGACGCCAACCTTGGCCCGCAGCGCCGCCGGGTGGGGATCGCGGACCAGCTCGAGCAGCGCGTCCAAATGGGGATGGATGAGCGCGCGGATCTGCTTGTGGGTCAGCCCATCGGTGGCCGGATAGACGGGGAGCACGATCCCCTGGTCCGGCCCCTCTTCACCCGGCTCGGCGAGAATCACGAACTCGCGCGGCGCGAGCTGTTTGCCGTGGTAGTACCGCACCGGGCCCGTGACGAGCAGGAGCTGGCCCGCCTTGATGGTGCGTTCGAGGAACGGCTGGCCGGGCCACGCGCACTCCAGCACGCCGCTGTCGTCCTTCAGGACGGCCCGAAACACCCGGAGTCCGCGGCGCGTGGGAATGATGCCCGTCGACACGACGCGACCGACCCCCGTCAGCTCCTGATTGATCCGGGCCCGGGCGAACGGCGTGACGGTCGTCGCGTCGAGATAGCGGTGCGGCGTGTGATAGAGGAGATCCCCCACCGTCCGCACGCCCAGCCGCGCCAGCGCCTCGGCGCGCTTGGGCCCAACCCCTTTCAAGAACTTGACCGGGGCGCTGAGCTCCAGCGGCATCAGTCGCGGACCAGACGCCGGGCGAACGCGTCCGCATCGAACAGGGCCAGGTCCTCGAGCGTCTCCCCCGTCCCGACGAAGCGCGGCACCGCGGACGGCACGGCGCGGGCCAACGCCACCAGGGCGCCGCCGCGCGCCGTGCCGTCCAGCTTGGTGATGATGGTGCCCGTCAGGGGCACCGCCTTCGCGAACGCGTCAGCCTGCCGGACCGCCGTCTGCCCCACTGTGCCGTCGAGCACGAGGAGCGATTCGTGCGGCGCGTCGGGGGCGGGGGGGG